>JAPLSF010000250.1 GCA_026398785.1 Pseudomonadota bacterium
CGGGCTCGCTCTTCTCGCTCGCGATCTCCAAGTGGTCAGCCAAGCGCATGATGGGCGTGCGGGTGATCTCGCAACCCGCCAACGCCACCGAAAGCTGGCTGGTCGGCGCCGTGCAGCGCCAGGCGCAGGCCGCAGGCATCGGTATGCCGGAGGTGGGGGTGTTCGATTCGCCCGAGCCGAACGCGTTCGCGACGGGCGCGCGCCGTGATGCCGCGCTGGTCGCGGTGAGCACGGGCCTGCTGCAAAGCATGTCGCAGCAGGAAGCTGAGGCTGTGCTCGCACACGAGGTGAGCCACGTCGCCAACGGCGACATGGTCACACTTACGCTGATCCAGGGCGTGGTGAACACCTTCGTGTTCTTCTTCTCGCGCGTCATCGGTCACTTCGTGGACCGCGTGATCTTCAAGACGGAAGAAGGCCATGGCCCGGCGTTCATGATCACCTCGATCATTGCGCAGCTCGTGCTCGGCCTGTTCGCGATGATGATCGTCATGTGGTTCTCGCGGCAGCGCGAGTTCCGCGCGGACGCGGGTGGCGCCCACCTGGCCGGTCGCCAGGCCATGATCGGCGCGCTCGAGCGCCTGCAGCAGCGCCATTCCGGCGCGCTGCCCGACAAGATGGCGGCGTTCGGCATTGCCGGCGGCCCGAAACCGGGCGGCCTCAAGCGCCTCTTTATGTCGCACCCGCCGCTCGACGAGCGCATCGCTGCGCTCCGCAACTCGGTCGGTTAACCCGGCCCGGGCTGCAACGAAGGCCGCGCTCCTCACGGGGCGCGGCTTTTTCCATTAAGGTCAACGCAACATGAGCGGCACGACCACTCTCGTCTGGTTTCGGCGCGACCTGCGCCTGGCCGACAATCCGGCACTCGCTGCAGCCGTGGCGGACAGCGACCACGTCGTGGCGGTGTACGTGCATGCACCTGAAGAAGAGATCCCCTGGTCGCCGGGCGCAGCGAGTCGCTGGTGGCTGCACCACAGCCTGGCCGCCCTCGATGCGTCACTGCGCTCGAAGGGTGTGGCGCTCACCCTGCGCCGAGGGCCCGCGTTGTCCGCTCTGATCGAGTTGGCGCGTGCAGTGGGCGCCACGAAGGTCGTGTGGAATCGTCTTTACGATCCGGCTACCGTCGCGCGCGACACGACGGTCAAGGCCGGGTTGTGCCACCTCGGCTTCGAGTGCGAGAGCCACAATGCCAACCTGCTGCACGAGCCGTGGGAAATCCGCACTGGCCAGGGTGGACCGTACCGCGTCTTCACGCCGTTCTGGCGTGCGTGCCAGATGAGACTCGACGCGCAACCGGCGCCGCTGCCGGCGCCCAGGCGTCTGCGCGGACCGTCGCCGCCCGCCGACAGCCTGGCGCTGAACGAGCTCGATCTGCTGCCGAAGATTCGATGGGACGCAGCATTTGCGCAACACTGGACGCCCGGCGAGAAGGGCGCGCAGCAGCGGCTGGAGGAATTCGGCGGCGAATGGCTCGGCCGCTACGACGAAGGCCGCAATCGCCCGGACCTGCCCGCGAGTTCACGGCTCTCGCCGCACCTGCATTTCGGCGAGATCGGTCCGCGCCAGTGCCTAGTCGCGGCGCGCAATGCCGTCGTCGATCAGCCGCAGGCGGCGAAATCCGCCGACAGTTTCGTCCGCGAGATCGGCTGGCGCGAATTCGCGTATCACCTGCTGCACCACTACCCGCACACGCCCGAACGTCCACTCGATGACCGCTTCGAGCGCTTTCCGTGGGCGGAAGAGCCCGCCTTGCTGCACGCCTGGCAGCAAGGCCGCACTGGCTATCCGATCGTCGATGCCGGTCTGCGCGAGTTGTGGACGACCGGCTTCATGCACAACCGCGTGCGCATGATCGTCGCCTCGCTCCTGACGAAGAACCTGCAGCAGCCGTGGCTCGCCGGCGCCCGCTGGTTCTGGGACACGCTGGTCGACGCCGACCTCGCAGCCAACACGCTCGGGTGGCAATGGACAGCGGGGTGTGGCGCCGACGCGGCCCCGTTCTTCCGCATCTTCAATCCGGTGCTGCAGGCCGAGCGGTACGACCCGGCGCGCGGGTATATCCGCCGTTGGCTGCCCGAACTGGCACAGCTGCCTGACAAGTGGATTCATCGCCCCTGGGAGGCCCCGGCGGAGGTCCTGGCGCAGGCCGGAGTGACGCTTGGGCAGACGTACCCTCACCCGATCGTCGAACTCCCGTCCAGCCGGGATGCCGCCCTGGCGGCCTATGCCACGATCCGGGAGCCGGTCGCACCCGCCCGCGCCTGAATCCGCGCCCCCCGGGTGGCCGAAACGGTGGCCATGCCACGTCCGACGCCCTACCTCCGCTCGATCACCCTGGTACTCGCGGCCGCAGCGACTTTGCTGGCGGGACAGGCGTGGGCGTCGAACCTGCCGAACGCGGTGCTCGAGGGCAATTACGGCCTGCAGCGCGTGGGCGCCGGCGAACTCAGCTGGCTCGGCCGCCCCATCTACCACGCCAGCCTGTGGACACCCGCCGGCAACTTCACCGGCTATGAGTCCGGTGAGCCCGTCGCCCTGAGCCTGTCGT
>JAPLSF010000011.1 GCA_026398785.1 Pseudomonadota bacterium
GTGCTGGTCGTCCTGCTGCTGGTCACGATCATCGGCATACCGCTCGCGTTGATCGTGCTCATGCTCTACCTGTTGCTGCTGTTCCTCGGCTGGGTCACCGCCGCGATGTTCGTCGGCCAGAAGCTGCTCGGCTTCATGCGCAGCGGAGTCGTCGCGACGACGGGCTGGAAGCTGTTTGCGCTGCTGCTCGCCGTGCTCGGGTTGTGGCTCGTCGGCCTGGTGCCCATCGTCGGTGGCTGGGTGAGATTCGCAGCGCTGCTGCTCGGAATCGGCGCCCTGGTGTGGCAGGGCTGGCCGCGGCGCGATGCTTCGCTGCAAGGTGCGGCCTGAGTTCGCCGGAGTCTCGAACGATGATGGCGAACTACTGGCCTCACCTGCTGGCGATGCTCGTCGGCGGCGCGCTGACGGTGCAAGTCGGCATGAACGCGACGCTGGCCCGCGTGATCGGTTCGCCACTCTGGGCGTCGGCCGTCAGTTTCGCCGTTGGCCTGCTCGCGCTCGTCGGATTCGCCGCCGTCGCGGGTTCACGTGCAGCGACCAGCAGTTTCGGACAAGTCCCGGCGTGGGCGTGGATGGGGGGGCTGCTCGGTGCGGTCTACGTCGCCTCGGTCACCATCCTCGGTCCACGCCTCGGCGGCATGACCATGGTGGCCCTGGTGATCGCAGGACAGCTGCTGGTCGCACTGGTCGTCGACCAGTTCGGCATCCTGGGTTACCCGCAGATTGCAGTGACGCCGACGCGGCTGCTCGGTGCCGCGCTGCTGCTGGCCGGCGCGCTGCTCGTGATGCGGCGCTGAGCCGGTTTACTTCGGCGCCCCGGCGCGGGCCGGCACTTCCTTCGCAATTTCATGTGCCATCTGCGCGATCAGACGCACGGCCTGTTCCGTCGAACCACTGCGGGTTTCGGCCGTGACCGTGCCGCGCCAGATCAGCCGGCCCGACGCGCCGTCTTCGATGAACACGATCACTGAGCCGTCGCGCACGCGCATCTCGCGTGGCACCGTCGACGCAGGTGGCGGCTGGACCGCACTCGGGCTCAATACCGTGGTGGCGGACGGCGCGCCGATGCGCCTCTCGTCCGACACCACGAATCTCTGCGAGCCGGCCACCTGGAAACTGACGAGCATGTCCGCGCCCGTCGCGGTGCTGACTTCGGCGTAGCCCTTGCGGGTCAGTTCGGCTGTCACCGCGTTGCGCACTGCCGTCGTGGCCGATGCGACCATGTTGGGGTTGAGCGCACCCGGGCTGCCGAATTCGCCACCCTTCCAGTAGAAAGTCCTGTGGGCGGCGACGTTGCTTTCGGGTGCCTCGAAGCTGTCGACGTCCCAATGCGCGGCACAGCCTGCCAGCATGGCCAGAGTTCCCGCCAATACGAACGCCATGCGCCGGATCATTGCCATCTCCTCCAGTCTCGCTTGCGCCAATTGTACTGCCGGAGCCGTCCCGGGCGGCGTTTTGTGACGCATGTCAACGGCTTGAAGCCGCGTATTAGGGCCCCGCGCGGGCGGGGGAGCATACTGCCGGCAGCGAAGGTGCGACCGGCGCCGGGCCGTTGCCCGGGTGTGCCGCCACCGCGTGATGGAGTTGAAGCCCGTCAATGAAGACCGTGCTGCTTGCCTACGAACGCGACCAGGATCTCGCCGCCGTCGAGAGCGTGCTGCAATCGCGCGGCCACCACGTGCTCAAGGCGAAGACGGGCATCGAGGCGCTCGAAGTCGTCCGCACCCAGAATCCCGATGCGATCGTGAGCGACGTGATGCTGCCGCGGCTCGACGGCTTTGCACTGTGCCGCCGGCTCCGCGAGGACCCGTCGTTCGTGCACCTGCCGGTGCTGCTGCATTCATTCCGTGTCGAAGGCCCGAAGTACGAGGCCTTTGCCGCCGAAGTCGGGGCGCAACGATTCTT
Organism: Pseudomonadota bacterium; assembly: GCA_026398785.1. GTDB lineage: Bacteria > Pseudomonadota > Gammaproteobacteria > Steroidobacterales > Steroidobacteraceae > RPQJ01. The sequence goes on from JAPLSF010000011.1 coordinate 1,906, forward strand.
CCCGCGGGGTTCGACACTCGAAGAACTCGTCGCCACCCTCGACGAAGCGCCGTCTGGCTCCGGGACCATGCGCATGCCCGTGCTGGTGCCCGAACTGCTCGAACGTCGCGAGCAGGATCGCAGGCGGCTCAGCGACCTCGAAAAGCAACTCCGTGACGTCGCAGCGACGAACAAGCAGCTGACCGTGGCTGAGCGCGTCGCGCGCGATCGCGCCGAATACGAGGCACGCGCCCGTGCCGAATTCGCTGCGGCAGAATCGGTACGCATCCGCGAGCTGCAGTTGCGGATCCGCGAGCTGGAGACCGCGCAACGCCAGGCCGTCGAGGCCGAATCGCAGGCGCGCGGCGCCGCGGAAGAATCGCGCGCCGAGATCGGCAAGGTCGCGCTGCTCGAGGCGCGGATCAACGAATTGCAGACGGCACGTGCGCGCTTGCAGTCGGCCGTCAATGACGCCGATCGCGCATTCGCGGCGCAACCCACGCCGACGTGGATCGTCGACATCGAATCGAAGCTGGTGCACGTGGCTACCGATTCAGCGGCGGGCCTGGTCGGGCAGGAAGCCGCGGCCATGCGTGGCAAGCCGCTGAGCGAAATGCTGCCGGGCGCCGGCTTCGGTGACGATTCGACGCACGAGTCAATGCTGCACTGGCAGCGTCCGGACGGCGGTGAAGCAAGACTCGAACTGCGGCGTGTCGTGACGAGCTATGCCGGCCGCGCGAGCTGGTTGCTCACCGCGCGGGACGTCAGTGCCGAACTGGCAACGCACGCGCGCGAACAGGAACTCGCTGCACTCGCTGATGCGCTGGAAGCGGCGCCAGAGCCGTGCGGCGTCGTCGATGGCGAGGGCCGCCTGCGCTACGGCAACCGTGCGCTGCTCGCGTTGCTCAACACGGACCGTGAACGTCTCGGCACGCTCACGCTGCAGACCCTCGTGGTCGAAGGTGAAGCCGATTCGACGCCGCGCAGCATCGAGCGCACCGTTACTGGGGCGCTGCGCCAGGACGTGCGCTGGCGACGTCCGGACGGACAGGTGCTGGAGGTCGAACTCGCATTTGCTGCGCTCGACGAGCAGACCGGCTTCCGCGTCCTGACCGCGCGGGACGTTGCGGGCTCGAAACGTGCCGCCGAGCGCAATGAGCGCGACCACTTGCGCGTGAGCCGCCTGCTCGAACTCGCGCAACGTTCGCACGGGCTGACAGAAGCCGAGATTCTCGACCGCACGCTGCAGCTGGCGCGGGACCTGACACGCAGTACGCAGGGCTATTTCTTCCTGCCGGTGGGCGACGCGACTGCGCTCGAGTTGGCCGCACGCCGCGGCTCCGAAGCCACCGAGCCACTGACGGCGCTCATGCGCTGGCGCGGACCGCCGCCGCCCGCAACGGCATTGGGCGAATGCGCGGCCTCGCAACGCCCCGTGATTCGTGACGCAGCGGAAGGCACGGCTGCGCTGCGAGCGGCGGGCCTGCCGGGGCGGCTCCAGCGCCAGCTCGTGATGCCGCTGCTCGACGGCGGCCGCCTCGCAGGCGTGCTGCTCGTCGCAGACGCTGCCCAACCGTACGACGATGACGACCGTCGACACGTCGAACACATTGCAGACGCAGCGACGAAGCTGCTGCGCCGCCGCCGTTCGGATGCCGAGATCGTCACCGCCATGGATCACATGGAGCGGGTGATGTTCGGCGCGATCGAGGCGCTCGCGCAACTGGCCGAGGCACAGGATGCGTGCAAGACCGGGCGCGCGCGCCGTGTTGGCGACTATGCGGCTGGCATCGGCACTGCGCTCGTGCTGCCGGGTCACACCGTGCGCGGTCTGCGCGTGATGGGTCAGCTGATCGACGTCGGCATGCTGCAGATTCCGCGCGAACTGCTGTGGCGGCCCGGCATGCTGTCCGCCTCGGAGTTCGAACTCGTGAAGACGCACGCCGATCGCGGCTGCGAAGTCCTGCGTGCCATCGAATTCCCATGGCCCGTCGCGGAAGTCGTGCGCCAGCATCACGAGCGTCTCGACGGTTCGGGCTACCCGCGCGGGCTGAAAGGCGAGGAGATCCTGCTTGAGGCCAGGATCGTCGCTGTCGCCGATGCCGTCGAAGCGATGCTTTCGCCCCGACCGCACCGGGCGGCTCTGACCTTGACGGCGTGCCTCGACGAGCTTCAGTCGCAGGCCGGTCGCCGGTACGATGCGAGGGTGGTCAAGGCCTGCGTCAAGCTGCTGCGCGACGGACAGGTGGCGGCCGTTCAGGTCCAACAGGAAGGCGAAGCGGCCGTCGGGCAGCGAATCGCCTGAGGCGGTTCGCACGATGCACCTGCAGTTCTACGGCGCGGCCGGTGAAGTCACCGGCTCCTGCCACATCCTCACCGTTGGCGGCCGCACGCTGCTGCTCGACTGCGGACTGATCCAGGGCGGCGATGACCCCGACAACCGCAATCGCCAGCCTTTTCCCTTCGATGCCGCGGCGATCGACGCGGTGGTGCTGAGCCACGCGCACATCGATCACTGCGGACGACTGCCGCTGCTACGCAAGCGCGGGTTCCGCGGACCGATCTTCGCGACCCCGGCGTGCCGCGACCTCGCGCGCATCCTGCTGGCGGACAGCGCCTTCATGGCCGAACGCGAAGCGGAGCGCTACCGTCGTCGGCAGGCCGAACACGGCAATCGGCATGCGCGTGGCTTCCCCGATCCGCTGTTCACGCGCGTGGACGCGGACGAGACGATCCAGCAGTTCAAGACTGTGGCATACGGTCGCGCAACCGAAGTTCTTCCGGGTGTGACCCTGACCTACCGCGACGCTGGCCACATACTCGGCTCCGCCAGTGTGTGGCTGCAGCTCGAAGAGGAAGGCGTGCGCGCGCGCATCGTCTTCAGTGGCGACGTCGGGCAGTACGACTCGCCGATCCTGCGCGATCCGGAAGGTGACGGCGTGGCGGACGTCCTGGTCATGGAGAGCACTTACGGCAATCGCCGCCATCGCGAGCGCAGTGAAACGCTGCAGGAATTCGGCGAGATCCTGCGCGCGGCGCGGCAGGGTGGCGGCAACGTGCTGATCCCGGCATTCGCGGTTGGACGCAGCCAGGAAGTTCTCTATGAACTCGCTACGCACTTCGACGAGTGGCGCGTCGGCGACTGGCAGGTGTTCCTGGACAGTCCGATGGCCATCGAGGCGTCCGAGGTTTACTGGAAGCATCCCGAGCTGTACGACGCGGCAGCGTGCGCGGTGCGCCGCGATGCCGACCGCTTGCCCACACTGCCGAACCTCAAGCTCTGCCGCTCCGCCGAGGAATCGATGGCGATCAACCTGTTGCGGGGTGGCGCGATCATCATCGCGGGGAGCGGGATGTGCAGCGGCGGGCGCATCGTGCATCACCTCAAGCACAACATCACGCATCGCGAGTGCGACGTGATCTTCACCGGCTTCCAGGCGGTGGGAACGCTGGGGCGCGCGATCGTCGACGGTCGCGAGCACGTGCGCATCCACGGCGAGCAGTTCAAAGTGAACGCGCGCATCCACACGCTCGGCGGGTTCTCGGCCCACGGCGACCAGGAAGACCTACTGCGCTGGCACGCCAGCATCGGTGGCAAGCCATACACGTACCTGGTGCATGGCGAAGCGGAAGGTGCGATCGGCCTGTGCGCTGCACTGCATGCGCGTGGAGCGCAGGCCGAGGTGGCAAAACCTGCGCAGCAGGTCGATCTCACGCACCTGGGCGGACGCTGAGGCTCGCTGCCTCGATCGCTGGCTCTGCGGGCGCCTGCCGCGCCGTCGGACCTGTCACTCCCGCGGTCGGCGGTGCATTCACCGGTTCACGCGCGTAACTGCGCGCCGCGGGGGCGATCGTCCGCGTCGGATTGACGAAGCGCGGCGCGAGCGGATCGGGCCGCACGACCGGCGCCGGTGTCTTCGGTGCAGCGGCCGTCGAGGCACCGGACGTACCGGATATCTTCGTGACGGGCCCCGGCAGCAAGGCGAGTTCGGTCTGGATTTCTTCGAGCGTCCGCGCGCGCGTGGGCGCCGCCGGGGAGGCGGTCGTACTCTCGGCCAGTCGCGCTTCCACCTCTGCGCGCTGCTCGCGCGACAACTGGCGCGACGGCGTGTCGGGCGGATTGATGTGGCGTGCCAGGGTCTGGGCCCGCTGGTCATCGGGAACGACCGCGAGCACACGCTGCACGAGCCGTTCGGCTTCTGGCTTGTGGCCGGCGTCCAATTCCTGCTGCGCGCGTTGCAGCAGCAGGTCGACCGTCCTGGCGAGCGCGGCCTTTGCTTCCGGGTACTCGGGCTGCGCCAGCAGCACGGCCTGGAACAGGTCGAGCGCGTTGCGGCCTGCGGGCGCCTCGAGCCGGCCGGCCTGCAGCGCTGCCCGGGCTCGCGAGAGGACCGGATCGGCGCGCCGTGTTGATGCGGTTTCCGGGGCGGGCGTCACCGGTGCCGTCGCGACTGCCGGCGCATCCGGCTCGCCGCCGACGAAGAGCGGGACGACCAGCGCGAGCGCCACCAAGCCGATCAGCGCGAGGTACCCGCGGGGCATGCCAGCCGTCGGGCGGCGCAGACTACGCAGCAGCGGCAGCAACGGGTCGCTGGCTTCGCGCCCCTCGCGGCGCTCGACATGCCGGCGGATCGCCGCCTGCAGGAACATGCCCGCCCGCCGCGCCGACGTGGGTTTGTGCATGAACCGGTAGACGAGACCACCGCTGATAAGCGGGGCCAGCAGGGGTTCGTCGGCACGCGTGCCGGCGACGCAGACAATGAGGTCGGGGAACTGCTCGACGATCTGCTCGATGAGGGTATCGGCGCCGGTCGAGACCGCGGCCATGTCGATGACCAGCACGCCGCAGCGTCCGCTGATCAGCAGGTCGGCGGCCTTATCGGCCGAGTGCGCACGCCAGACTGGATTGTGCTCGCCGACCGCTTCGCGCACCGACTGAAACAGTTCCTGCTCGGCCGTGAGCACGACCACGTCCACGAGCATCGCGTCCGGAACGAGGGTGGCGTGACCGGCCAGATCGGCCGCATTCGGGACGGGCAAGGGCTTGCGGGGCATTGTGCCGCCATTGCACGCCAAGTGGCCCCGACACTCCACCCCAGGATGTCAAAAATATGAAGCAATTCATAAAAATACATGTGATTTGCTCGCCTGGGTCAGAGCACTTTTGTGGCGTTGCAGCAACACTTTCGCGCCAGTTCACTCGACATAAGCGGGTCCCGCGAGCATGATCGGTCGCACGTCCGTCCGAGGACGTGTACGCGGCCGGAGAAGTCTCATGCAGGGAATCGAATTCACGTCGCGGCTCCCTCGCCACAAGCGCCATGCGCTCGAGCGCATCCTCTTCTTCAACGGCTGCCAGGATCGCTTCGCGCGCGGCATCGTCGACGTCATCGACAAGTACGGCCCACCCGAGATCGTGGACGATGGCGAGGGGCTGCGCGTGCGCGTGGGCAACCTGCCAGACGTCCAGTGCCTGTTTGCCGTGGAGACGCTGACCGCCCGCCCGGTCGGCGTGGCCGTCTACAACCGCGCCGACCTCGAGCACGTGACCGTGCTGCACTTGGGGATGAGCGAGGACTACTGCACGGGCGGCATGAACGATGACGTGGGGCTGCTGCTGCGCCTGATGGGCGAGGTGCGCCGGTCTTCGCGGCGCATGAAGGGCGTGCGTCGCCTCGAAGTGCTCTACGGCGGACAACGGTTGCGCGCCGTCGCACTCTGAATCACTGCGGCCCGTCGTTCGGTCTCATCGTGGCACTGCTGTCGTAGTAAGCATGCGCCTGTCCCGCGGAGTCTGGTCGGGTGCGGTGAGCATCGCGCTCATCGGGACGGCGGCTGCCTCGCTTGCCGCATTGCTTGCGCCGCTCGGCTGGCCTTTCGAGTTGTTTGTGCATTTCCGGTGGCAGGTGGGCGCTGCGGCGCTGGCGTTGCTGCTCGCGTCGCTGGTCCTGCGCCGGCCCTGGATGATGGTCATGGCCTGCGTCACTGTCGCGATGCAGTGGCTGCCCGGTGTGCTGATGAGCGGCCGTGCCTCGGCGCAGGAGCCAGCCGCGCTGACCTGCAGCGACGACCAGCTGCGGGTCGTGACGGCGAATGCATGGTTCGCGAACACCGATCACGCAGCGCTGGTCGCCTGGCTGGGTCGAAGCGACGCCGACATCATTGCCCTGCAGGAAATCACGCCGCAGTGGGCGCTGGCGCTCGAGCCACTCGCGCGAACTTATCCGTACCGCAGGCTGATACCGCGCGACGACCCCTACGGCATGGCGCTGCTGAGTCGATGGCCCATCGATGACGCGCAACCGGTGGTTTTCTCCGGGGACGGCATGCCGTCGTTGGTCGCGAACGTCGACGTGTACGGCCGCAAGCTGCGAGTGATTGCGCTGCACACACGCTGGCCGGTGACCCCGGGAATGCAAGTCGCGCGCGACCGGGCGCTGCAGCAGGCGGCTGCACTCGCGCTCACTCAGCCCGACGCGACGATCCTGCTGGGAGATCTCAACCTGACGCCGTATGCACCGGCGTTCGCACGGCTCGTGTCCGAGTCAGGATTGCGGGACGCATTCGCCGGCGAGGCGTGGCGGCCGACGTGGCAGGCGGGATTCTGGCCGCTCGCGTTGCCGATCGATCACGTGCTGGTGCCGCGGGGCAGTTGCGTCACCGAGCACGAAATCGGTCCCTACGTGGGCTCCGACCATCGGCCGCTGCAGGTCACGCTGCGCCTGCCGTAGCCGCAAATCAATCGTCGGCGTGGTCGACGTCACGTCGGCCGAGCGAGCGGCGCCGGTTGTCGTTCGCTGACCAGTCCTCTCGTATCGACGTACGCAGTCCTAAGCGTCTGGGACCCGCACGGCGATCCTCGTGGTGCTGGAACTTGCAACGACAGCCGCCAGGGTTGGTGCAGCCGACGACCGGCAGTCGCGGTGCCTCGGCTGAAAGCAGGCGGACGCCCGTCAGCGCCTTGACCTGGGCACAGGCGTCGGGGCCTGCAACGATGCTGATCGCGTGGAAACGGAGGCGGCGCGGTTGCGGTTTGACTTGGCCTGCCATGGCGTGGAATTCCCCCGATATTGTCCTGATTTGGCGCCACGCTACGCCAACCTGCGCCGCTCGCCAAGGGGGAGGGAAGCCGACCCGGGCGCTTACTCGACGCCGAGGGTCTCGCCCACGGGCGGGGCAAATTCGCGGCAGCAATCGAGCAGCCAGGCCCGGAATCGCACGACTTTTGGCAATGAAAAGCTTGCTGGAGGCGCCACGAGGAACCATGCATTTCGCTGCAGCACGCTCGGGAGCATCGGGCGTACCAGGCGGCCGGCGGCAATGTCGGCCGCCACCAGCGACCAGCGGGCCAACGCCACGCCCTTGCCCTGTTCGACGGCGACGAGGGACGCCGCGGAATCTTCCATCGGCGGGCTGGTGTCGGCGCGCGTCGTATCGCCGCCGACGCGGCGCAGCCAGTCCTGCCATGGCTCCGTGCGGCTGTGGACCAGGGGGTAGCGCGCGAAGTCGGCGACCGTCTCGATGGGTCCGAACCTGGCGAGCAGCGCGGGGCTGCAGACCGGAAACACGTATTCGTCGAGCAGGCGCTCAGACTTGAGGCCGGTCCACTGGCCGGGACCGTAGACGATGGCGGCGTGGAAATCGTCCCGACCAAAGTCGAGGCCCGCAGCACGTGGCGGCCCGAACCGAACCTCAATTTCGGGGTGCCGGCGCGTAAACTCGCCGAGGCGCGGTAACAGCCAGCGCTGCAGGAATTCGTTCGGCACGCTGAGATTGAGCATGCCGCCGACGCGCTCGCGACGGATGCGCTCGACCGAGCGGCGCAGCTCTTCGAGCCCGCGGCGGACGCCCGGCAGCAGTTCGGCGCCTTCCTGGGTGAGGGCCACGGCACGCGTGTGACGACGGAACAAGGGCACACCGATGTCGGCTTCGAGCGCCTTGATCTGCGCGCTGACGGCCGCAGTGGTGACGCCGAGCTCCCTGGCCGCCGCGGTGAAGCTCAGGTGCGCGGCAACGGCTTCGAAGACGCGCAGGGCGTTCAGCGGCACTCGGTCCGGAGGGGTCGCCATCGGCTGCCTTCAAGTAAAATGACGATTAACAATACGGTGCGAAGCCCACGTAATCAAGGGCATTCGCGGGCCGCTATCGAGGGAATCTATAGAAATGAGGTGTACGCCATGACTGCTGCAACCCGCACCAACTACGCGACCGGCACGCCGTGGGAACCCGTCGTCGGGTACTCGCGCGCGGTCCGGGTCGGACCGATGGTGTTCGTGTCGGGCACGACGGCCACGGGCCCGGACGGGCAGCTCGTCGGTGGTGACGATGCCGGTGCCCAGACGCGCCAGGTTCTCGCCAATATCAAGGCAGCGCTCGAGCGTGCAGGCGCGCGGCTCGAGGACGTCGTCCGGACGCGCATCTACGTCCGCGACATCGCGCAATGGGAAGCCATCGGTCGCGCGCACGGCGAGGTGTTCGGTGCAATCCGTCCGGCCTCCGCAATGGTGGAGGTCAGCGGCTTGGTCGATCCCGCCATGCTCGTCGAAATCGAAGCGGACGCATACGTCACCAATCGAGACGTTTGAATCTGCGGCGTGTGTCCGGCCGAAATTGCTGAGCATCCACGGAGTCATATCGATATGCGCAGAATCCTGGCGGCCGCCTGCCTGCCCGCTGTCGCGCTGCTCGCCGGCTGCAGCGGCGCCCCGACCATCCCCGTCGCCAAGGACGTCGACCTCAATCGCTTCATGGGCGACTGGTACGTGATCGCCAACATCCCGACGCGGTTCGAGGTCGGGGCGCACAACGCAGTCGAGTCGTACCGTCTGGACAAGGACGGCAGCATCGCGACGACGTTCACCTACCGCGACGGGGCGTTCGACGGGGCCGAAAAAGTGATGCACCCGCGTGGCTTCGTGCGCGAGGGTACGGGCAATGCCATCTGGGGCATGCAGTTCATCTGGCCGATCAGGGCCGAGTACCTGATTGCACACGTTGATCCAGCGTACACTCAAACCATCGTTGCGCGCAGCGCGCTGGACTACGTCTGGATCATGGCGCGTACTCCTACCCTGTCGGCAGACGAGTACGCACAACTGGAACAACGCGTGCGCGACCTCGGCTACGATATGACCAAGCTGCAGAAAGTGCCGCAGCGCTGGGACGCTGCCACCGCCTCGTCGCCGACGCAATGAGCGACTCGATCCAGCTCGCAGGAAGGGTACCCTCATGACCAGGAACGTTCCGTCCCGTCGTCATCGCCGTGCTGATGCTGGCGTCGTTACCCGCGCGATTTCGTACGAGCGATGCCCGGATGCGAAGCGTTTGCTCCAATCGAAGCGTGCGCTGACCGCACTGTTGCTTGCGGGTGGGCTGTGGCTTGCCTTCGCGGTCATTGCGGTGGCCGGCGAACCTGCCGTGGCTCCGACGACTCCCGCGCCGGCTGCTGCAGCGCCCGCGGCGACGACACCGGCTCCCGCAGCAATGGCCGCCGCGCCGATGAGCCAGGAAGCGCTGCTCGAACACCAGTCCATGCATCCGGATCAGCTGTTCGTGCTCGACGTGCGTACGCCGCAGGAATACGCGGAAGGCCATGTGCCCGGTGCGATCAACGTGCCGCAGGACCAGCTGGCATCGCGACTGGCGGAAGTGCCGAGGGACAAGGACGTCGTGATCTATTGCAGGTCCGGGCGGCGTTCGGCGCTCGCCGCGGACGTGCTCGCGGCGAATGGGTATTCGCGCCTGTCGCATCTCGAGGGCGACATGAACGCGTGGGTTGAGAAGGGTCGCCCGATCGCGAAGCCTTGAGCAGCTCCTGCTGCGCGTGAGTTGGTCGCGCTCACTATAGATCGGCGCGCTTCGTCCCCTGAGAGCTCGGGCAGGGGACACGCCGTGAACCCATCCATGGGGGCTCGCACGCGCCGTCCATGGCGCGTGACGGTCCCCTGGCCCGAGCTCTCAGGAAACGAATCACGCCTCCAGTCGCTGCGCGGTCGGCTAACGCGATTGGCTGTCGCCACGGCACGCGTGCGTGCGGCTTGGCACGCGACCAATGGTCGCGCGCCCATCAGCGCCCGCCTGGGCGCGTCGAACGAATCGAAGGTGTAGCGCGCAATCAGCGCGAGATGGAGGAATCCTCAGGGATTCCGAGGGCCGTCCCGCGCCATGGACGGCGCGGGCGAGCCTACAGGGATGTATTTACGGCGTGCCCTCGAAATCCCTGAGGATTCCTCTGGCTCGCGCGAGGCTGAGCCGCGAAAGAGTTCGGCGCGATCAGGCGTCCAGCGCCTGATCGAGGTCCGCGATCAGATCATCGACGTGCTCGAGCCCGATCGACATTCGCAGCAGCCCCGGCGGCGTGCGGCTGTGCGCACCTTCCATCGACTGCCGATGTTCGATGAGGCTCTCCGTCCCGCCGAGACTCGTCGCCCGGGTGAACAGTTGTGTCTTCGCGGCTACGGCAAGCGCACGATCGCGCCCACCCGGTACTTCGACCGATAGCACACCACCGAAGCCATCCGTCATCTGCCGCAACGCGATCTCGTGTCCTGGATGATCCGGCAGACCCGCGTAGTGCACTTTCTCGACGCGCTTGTCCGCATGGAGGAAGCGGGCGATCGCCAGCGCATTCGCCGCCTGCGCCCGCACGCGCAACGGCAGCGTCGACAAGCTGCGCAACACCAGCCAGCAGTCGAATGGGGAGGGCACGCCGCCCGCCGTCGCCTGGTATTCACGCAACGCCGCGCACTCGGCGCCGGCATCCCGTGTCACGACGATGCCGCCGAGCACGTCACTGTGACCGCCGAGGTACTTCGTGGTGCTGTGCATGGCGACGTCGGCGCCGAGCACGAGAGGCTGCTGCAGCACGGGACTTGCGAACGTGTTGTCGACGCCAACCAGCGTGCCCTGGTCGTGCGCGAGCTTGACGAGCGCGGCGATGTCCGCGACGCGCAGCAATGGATTCGACGGCGTCTCGAACCAGAGCAGGCTGGTCGTCACCGACAGGGCCTGCGAC
>JAPLSF010000210.1 GCA_026398785.1 Pseudomonadota bacterium
GACGCCGCGTCGTGCTGATCGTCGACGAGGCGCAGAACCTGAGCTTCGAGACGCTCGAGCAGGTGCACTTGCTCACCAACCTCGAGACGGCGACCACGAAACTGCTGCAGATCATCCTGATCGGCCAGGAAGAACTGCGGGCGCTGCTCGAGCAACCCGACCTGCGCCAGCTCGCGCAACGGATCACGGGGCGGTATCACCTGAGCCCGCTTGGCGCCGACGAATCCGCGGGTTACGTGAAGCACCGCATGCGCGTGGCGGGCGCGACAGCCGAAGCATTCACGCCGGGCGCTCTGCGCGAAATTTATCGGTTGAGCAAAGGCATCCCGCGCGTGATCAACGTCGTCAGCGACCGCGCGTTGCTCGGCGCCTTCACGCGCGAGGAGCATCGGGTCGGCACGTCCTACATCCGCGAGGCCGCGTCCGAAGTGTATGGCCGGCCGATTCCCGCGCCGTGGCTGCGGTGGGCCACGGCTGGCGCCGTCGCCGCGGCGCTGGCTCTGGTCGCATTCGGTGCGTGGTCGGTGTTCGGGCGCAACGATGCAAAGACCGCCGCAGCGAAAACTCCGGTGATTGCTCCCGCGAGCAATGCTGCGCCGGCCCCGAACCGCGGTCGCGGCTGCGAACAAGCCACCGCACAAGGTCTCGAGTGCCTGTTCCAGAAAGGCTCGTGGGCGCAGCTGCGCACGCTGAATCGCCCGGCGATCCTCACGCTGACCGATGACGTCGGCGGCACGCACCAGGTGCTGCTGATCGCGCTGACCGACGAAGCCGCCACGATCGAGCTCGGCGGCAAACCGCAGGATTTGCCGATCGCGACGATCTCGCGCTATTGGTTCGGCGATTTCCTGTTGCTGTGGCGGCCGCCGCTCGCGGTCGTGAAGTCGCTGGGGCCCGGCATGCGCGGGGCCGAAGTCCGCTGGCTGCGCGACAACCTGCGTGCGGCCCAGGGCTTGCCCGAGGCACGGCCCGTCAACGATTTCTACGACGAAGAGCTCACGCAGCTCGTGCAGGATTTCCAGCGGACGCACCGGCTCAACGCCGACGGCGTCGCCGGCGTGCAGACACAGATCGTGCTCGACACGGTCCTGAATCCGTCCGGTTCGCCGACGCTGGGCGGTACGCCCGTTCGGACAGGAGGCTGAGCGATGTCGTTCATCCTCGACGCCCTGCGCAAGTCCGAGCACGCCCGCCAGCGCCAGACGGGACCGGGCCTCGCCGAGGTGCCCGTCGCGCCGCCAAAGCCGAGAACCAACGTCTGGGCCACGGCATTGATTGCACTACTGGTCGTGAACCTGCTCGCTGTCGGCATCCTGTTGCTGCGACGCGCACAGCAAGAAGACGCCGCAGCATCGACTGCACCGACCACACCCGCACCTGTCGCGAGTACTGCGCCCGGTCCTGCGAATTCCACGCTGGTCGCCCCGCCGCCGACAGTCGGAACACCCGTCACGCAAGGTGCTGCGCCGGTGCGGGCTCCCATCGATGAGCCCGCCGGCCCGGATGGGCGCAATCCGCTGGCAGACGAAGTGGGCGATGCGTCCAACGCCAGCGCAGGCTCGTCGCAATCTGCAGCGTCCGCCGTGCCGGCGGATCCGCCGGCCGTCCTGAAGAACGGCAACGTGCAGCGTGGCGGCTCGGTTGTGTACGCACCAGTGCCCGAGGCCTCGGACCTGCCGTACTCAGCACCGCCCGGACAACGCGCCGTGCAGCAGGCCGCGCCGCAAGCCGCGGCCATGCCGAATGCCGATGAAGTCTCCGCGCGTGGCGGCGTGGCCGCCCTGCACCTCGATCTGCACGTCTATGCGACGCAGCCGCAGCAGCGTTTCATCTTCGTCAATTCGCACAAGTACAAGGAAGGCGACACGCTGGCCGAAGGCCCGCTCGTCGAACAGATCACGCCAGATGGAGCCGTGCTGAATTTCCGGGGCAGCCGGTTCAAGCTGTCCAACGACTGAACTGAGGGGAGCCGGTCGCAAGTGAATGCTGTATCGGTCACTGCCGACAGCCTTGACGGGCTGCGGCTGAATTTCGCGCTGCAGGCGGGCATCCTGCGGCTGCTGTCGTGCCAGGAACACCTGAACAAGATCAACGTGTTCCCGGTCCCTGACGGCGACACGGGCACGAACCTCGCGCTCACCGTGAACGCAGTGCTCGGTTCGCTGCGCAAGTGGCCCGAACGGCACGCAGGCAAGACGCTGACGCGCGTGGCCGATGCGGCGCTCGACGGCGCGCGCGGCAACTCGGGGGCGATCCTCGCGCAATTCTTCCTCGGCCTCTGCGATCGTGTCGGCCACCTGGACCAGATCGACCCGGCGGATTTCGCCGCAGGCGTCGACGGCGGCGCCGAGTACGCCCGTGAAAGCCTGAGCGAACCGCGCGAGGGCACGATCCTGACGGTACTGACTGCGTTCGCCCACGCCGTGCAACGGGCGCGCAAGGACGGCATGCACGATTTCCGCTCGATCCTCCGCCGGAGCGTCGCTGCGTCCCAGGCGGCGCTGGAGCAGACGACGTTCCAGCTGGAGGCATTGCGCAGGGCGAACGTCGTCGACGCTGGTGCGCAGGGTTTCGTCGAGCTGATCAAGGGCGTCACCGACTACCTGGAAAGCGGCTCCGACGAGGAACCGGCCGGAAGCGCATCGCCGCTGGTCACGAGCGCGTCCGAAGAATTGACGGCCGGCAGCGGCGAAGACGAACTCGCGTACCGGTACTGCACCGAGTGCGTCGTAACCGGCGAACGGATCGACCGACGACATCTGCGGGAACAGTTGTCGACGATCGGCGGCAGCCTCGTCGTCGCGGGCCTGCACAGCAAGGTTCGCGTGCACATCCACGTCAACGACCCATCCGAGGTGTTCCGCGTAGCCGCGCGGTTCGGGACAGTCGCGGGTGAAAAAGCCGACGACATGCAGCGCCAGCAGCACTCGGCGCACTCGACCGACCGTCGCGTCGCGATCGTCACCGACAGCGCCGCAGACATTCCCGAAGCAGAACTCGACCGGCTCGACATCCACATGATCCCGGTGCGCGTGCACTTCGGCACCCGCAGCTTCCTCGACAAGGTGGGCATCACCGCGGAAGAGTTCTATGC
>JAPLSF010000105.1 GCA_026398785.1 Pseudomonadota bacterium
ACAATCCGGCGTAATGCCCGCCCAGTTGCATCAGCGACTCGTGGCTGCCGCGCTCGAGAATGCGGCCGCCCTCCATCACCAGGATCTGGTCGGCCATGCGCACCGTCGAGAAGCGGTGCGAGATCAGGATCACCATGCGCGAGCGGGCGAGCGCCTGGAACTGCTCGAAGACTTGTGCTTCGGCGCGTGCGTCCATCGCCGCGGTGGGCTCGTCGAGCACGAGGATGTCCGCGTCCTCGCGCATGAAAGCGCGTGACAGCGCGACCTTCTGCCACTGGCCGCCCGACAGTTCGCGGCCGTCCTTGAACCACTTGCCGAGCTGCGTCGAGTAGCCGCCGGGCAGCTCGTCGATGAACGGCGCGGCCATGCCGAGGCCAGCCGCTTCGCGCCAGCGTGCTTCGTCCTCGAAGTGCGTGACGTCACCCGCGCCGATGTTCTCGCCGACCTTGAGCTGGTAGCGGGCGAAGTCCTGGAAAATCACCCCGACGCGTCGCCGCAGTGCCGCCGGCTGCCAGTCGTCGAGATTCGTGCCGTCGAGCAGGATGCGTCCGGCGTCCGGTGCGTAGAGACGCGTCAGCAGCTTGATCAGTGTCGTCTTGCCGGAACCGTTTTCGCCGACCAGCGCGAGGCTTTCGCCCGGCCGCAGCGTGAAGCTCACGTCACGGACCGCGGGTTCGGTCGCGCCCGGATAAGTGAAACTGACCTGCTCGAACCGCAGGCCGGTACCCGGCGCGGCGCCCGTCGTCACCGTTCCTGTCGCAGCGGCCACCGGTGTGTCGAGGTATTCGTAGAGCGTCGACAGGTACAGGTTGTCCTCGTACATGCCGCCGATGGCGGAAAGGATCGAGGACACGGCCGACTGGCCTTGCCGGAACAACAGCACGTACATCGTCATCTGGCCGAGCGTGATCCGGCCCCGCACCGCGCTTACTGCGACCCACGCGTACGCCGCATAGAACGCGCCGGTGCTGACGAGACCCAGGAAAAAGCCCCACGTGTCGCGGCGGATCGTGAGCGCGCGGTCCTCGCGAAAGACCTTCTGGAATATCTGCCGATAGCGGTCGAGCAGGCGCGGCCCCAGCTCGAACAGCTTCACCTCCTTGGCATGGTCCTCACGCGCGATGACTGTCTCGAGGTACATCTGCATGCGCGTCTCGGGCGAGCGCCAGCGGAAGAGACGGAATGCGTCGCCGGAGAACTTGGCTTCGGCGATGAACGAGGGCAGGCCGGCGAGCAACAGCACCGCAACGGCCCACGGCGAAAACTGCGCCAGCAGCGTGCCGAAACTGAGCAGTGCAATCGCGTTCTGCACCAGGCCGAAGCTGCTCATCACGAGGGCAAGCGGCCGCGTCGACGCCTCGCGTCGCGCTCGCGTCAGTTTGTCGTAGAACTCTGAGTCCTCGAAATGGCGCAGGTCGAGCGTGAGCGCCTTCTCGAGGATCATCTCGTTGACGCGCTGGCCGAGCTGGGCGCGCAGCAGTGACTGGCAGGTCGAGAGTCCGCGCTGCACTGCCGCGAGCGAGGCCACCAGCACGCCTTCGAGCACGACGTAACTGAGCACGGTGGAGAGATCGGTCGCGCCCGAGGCCTGGTGCACGCCGACCGCCGTTACGACTGCGTCGACGATTTTGGCGCCGACGAACGCGATGCCAGCGGGCAACATGCCGGCCAGCAGCGTGAGTGCCGCCAGTGCGACGGTGAGCGGCTTGCTCGTCGACCAGACCAGTTCGAGCGCATGTCGCGTATAGCGGAAGACGTCGCCGAGTCCTTTGAGGCTGGCGAATGCACCCTCGGCGGGGGG
>JAPLSF010000259.1 GCA_026398785.1 Pseudomonadota bacterium
CGAGCCGATCTATGAATCGCTGGCGCCTGCGTTCCAGTACGCGAAGACAGCCGCGCTCGACACGGATCACATCTATCACCGCGGCACGCAGGAATACGAGCTGCGGGGCGGGCGGGGTTCGGGAGCGAAACCCGTCTGAGCAGCGGTCGGTTCAGCCGATCGATGCGCGCCCGCCACGACGACGCCGAGCAGCAAACCCTGTGTCCAGCGCGCATGGTCATGGAAGCGCCAGATCGTGAACCAGCTGACGACGTGGCCCACGAAGGTCGGTGCGATCCAGCAGCTGTGCACCCGGTAGAGGCGCACGCGATCGCGCTTACTTGAGCTTCTGGCCCGGGGTCAGGTTTTCCGGAACGGGTGAGACTGCCTTTAGTTCGTCGAGACCCTTGCCCGCGATCGAAGCCCACTGCGAGAACAGGGAGCGGAAATCCGCCTGGTTGGTGACGCGGTTCGCCGGCTGCATGGCAACCTGCGAACGCGTTTCACGGCGATCGACGACACGCCCGAGCAAGGCGTTCGTCCGCGAATCGCGTACTTCGAGGATCAACGTCGCTTCGCCGGCCTCGGCCGTGTAAGTCTTTACCCGGCCAGCCTCCATCGTGTCGGGCGCGTTGATATAGAGGTTGACGATGGCGGTCGACAAGCGGAGCACTTCCGGGCCCGGCGTGTTGACCACTGCGTAACCTGCCTTGTTGAGCGCCTTCGTCCAGACGTCGCTGAAGTTGGAGGAGGCAGCTGCCATGATTTTCGCCGCTTCTTCATCATCGATCTTGCGCGACACGCTGCGGGTGTCGTTCATGTTCTTCTGCCAGTCCTTGCGGAAGGCGACTTCGGTCTTGTCCAGCATGACTTTCGTGTAGGGCCGGAAGTCCGCTCCCGGCAGGACATAGACCAGGTCCATCCGCTTGGGCTTGATCTGGACCAGGCCGTCCCAGTTGTCCGGCACATCCTTCGCGCCGGCGACCGCGCCGAACGTGACGAGGCAAGCCGCAAGGGCGGCTGCGAGCCAACGGGTTCCGGTCATGGGGAGCTCCTTCTGGTTCCAGGCACGGTGCGATCTTACCGCCGAACCAGCCGCTGCGTTTTCCCTGAATCCGCATGCGTTGATCGTGCGATTCAACTCGAGAGCAATAACGCCACGCCGATCCATGTGACGATAGCGCAACCCCGGGGAGTTGAACCCATGCACGCTCGCGCACTGACTGCCTTGCCGGGTCTGGCCGCCCTCCTCCTGCTGGCAGGGTGCGGCTACGACGACCGCGTCGTCGCGCGCGATGCGGTTCCTGCTGCCGAACCCATGTTCGTCGACCAGCCGCTGCCCCCCTGGCACGCGGCGCTGCCGGAGGGGCATCCGCCGGTGCCTGGAATGGGCCTCGCCCTGCCGGAAGGCCATCCCCCCGTGTTGCCTGAAGGCCATCCGCCGATCTCCGGTGAGGAATGCCCGGCCGGCGGCATGAGCGGCTTCGGGAACACACCCGCCTCGGGACCGCCCGAGCCGGAAACCATCAGCACCTAGCTGTCGCGCGGTCAGCGCACTTCGGTAGACTGTGCGGCCGCCAAGTCCGGTGACCGTTCCCCGGGCGTGCACTCCGAACCGTCCGCGCGTTGGGGACCGTCGTTGCAAGTCCGCCGAATTCTCCGTGAGCCGCTGCTGCACTTCCTGCTGCTCGGCCTGGCTTTGTTCGCTTACTACGGGCGCGTCGCGCCGGACGACGACGGCAAGCGCCGCATCGTCGTGACCCAGGCCGACGTCGACCTGCTGGCGACCCAGTTCCAGGGAACCTGGAACCGGCCGCCGAGCCCGGTCGAACTGCACGGACTGGTCGATTCCTACGTTCGCGACGAGATACTGTACCGCGAAGGCGTCGCGCTCGGTCTCGACCGAGACGATGCCGTGATCAAGCGCCGCGTCCGCCAGAAGCTCGACGTGCTGTTCGAGGAGTCCGTCGCGCAGAACCCCGCGACCGACGCAGACCTGCAGGCCTACCGCGATGCGAATCCTGCCGCGTTCCGCAAGCCTGCGGTCGTGAGCTTCGACCAGATCTTCTTCGGCTCCGACGCAGTTACGCCGCAGCGGCTCGAGCAGGCACGTGCAGCCCTCGCGCGCGGTGCCGATCCCGGGACGCTCGGCCAGGCGACACTGCTGCCTTCGCGCCAGGACGCCATGCCAATCGACCTCATCGCGCGCGATTTCGGCGAGAAGTTTGCCGCGCAGCTCGCAAACCCGTCACATCCGGCTTCGGCACGCATCTCGTCCGCGTCAGCGCCATTGAGCCAGCGCAGTTGCCCACGCTCGCCGACGTGCGCGACGTCGTCGCCCGCGAATGGGAGAACGAGCGGCGCAAGCAGGCGCATGCGGATGCGCTCGCAAAACTGCGGGAGCAATACCAGGTCGAGATCCAGGCCGCCTTGCCGCCGGTGCCGTCACCTTGATCGCGCGCCTGCAGCGCCTGGCATGCGCGCTTGCGCTGGTCGTGGCGTTCGTGGCACCTGCGATGGCCGATGAATTTCGTCCGGCCTACCTGCAGCTCAAGCAGCTCGATGCCACGACATACGACGTGCTCTGGCGGGTTCCGGCACTCGACGCGAACACGACGTTGCGATTGCAGCCGGTCTTTCCGCAGGGTACCGAGGAGCTGACGGAACGCACCAGCAGCTATGCGAGCAATGCCGCGGTATTGCGCTGGCGTATCCGGGTCGACGGGGGCATGGCCGGCAAGGTGGTCGAGTTTCCGCAACTGCCCGGCAGTCGAGTGGACGTGCTGGTGCGCGTGGAGCGTGCCGACGGCACCGAGCAACTCGGTCGGGTGCTGCCGGTCGAACCGCGCTTCATGGTGACCTCGAGTCCCGGGCACCTCGAGGTGGTCAAGACCTACACCTTGCTTGGCATCGGGCACATCCTGCTCGGCTTCGATCACCTGTTGTTCGTGCTCGCCCTGCTGCTGATCGTCGACGGTACGCGCCGCTTGATCGCCACCATCACGGCATTCACGATCGCGCACAGCATCACGCTCGCGTTGGCGTCGCTCGGCGTGCTGCACGTTCCGGGCCCGCCGGTAGAAGCGCTGATCGCACTCAGCATCGTCTTTGTTGCGGCCGAGATCGTGCATGGTCGGCAGGGACGGCCGGGGCTCACGCAACGTTATCCCTGGGTCGTTTCGTTCACTTTCGGGTTGCTGCACGGGCTCGGGTTCGCGAGCGCGCTGGCCGAGGTTGGCTTGCCGCAGAACTCGATTCCGCTGGCGCTGCTGTTCTTCAACGTCGGGGTCGAGATCGGGCAGCTGATCTTCATTGCCGCCGTGCTCATGCTCATCGCGGTTGGAGCACGGGTGGCCGCCACCATGCGCCTGCGCAGCCCGTCGTGGCTGTGGCACGTGCCGCCCTATGCGATCGGCGGCCTGGCAAGCTATTGGGTGTTCGAGCGCGTCGCTGGGTTCTAGTGGGAAACGTCTCGTGACTTGGTGATGCGCAGCGGGCTTTTTCAGCTCAGGTACTGACGCGGCGTGTTGCCCGTCCAGCGCCGGAACGCGCGCGTGAAATTGCTCTGGTCGGCAAAGCCGAGCAGGAACGTGATGTCGGCAAGCGTGTGCCGGCCTTCCTTCAGGTATTCGAGGGCGAGTTCGCGCCGCGTCGTGTCGAGCAGGCGTTGGTACGTGGTGCCTTCGCGGCGCAGGCGGCGCTGCAACGTGCTGGCGCTCTGGTTCAGTGCCCGCGCGATTCCATCCTGGTCGAGATCGCCCGACGGCATCGCCTTGAGCAGCAGCGCACGGACTCGCGTCGCTGCGGAGTCAGGCTCGAGTCCCTCGATGTAGCGCGTCGCCATGCGGTCGGCTTCGGCCGCCAGGTCAGGATTGCCGGTCAGCACCGGGCGCGCCGCAAGCTGCGCATCGAACTTGATCGCCAAATGTTCCGCGCCGAACTCGACCGGGCAGCCGATGGCCTCCTGATAGGCCTCCGCCGGCACGTCGCTCCGGTACGGCAGGGTGACCAACGTCGGAATGGCGGACGGACCGGCACAAAGTCGCAGGATCCTGCACACGGTAACGACGAATGCGTCGAAGTATTGCGTGCAAGGCACGATCGTCAGTTCGGTCCGCCGTGTTTCCAGGCTCGCGTTCGGTCCCTCGACGATCAACACGAAACGACCGTTGGTGCTGACGACGCTGCTGTAGCGTTCGATGCGTTGCAGGGCGTCGAGCACGCTCGTGCTGCTGACGATGCCGAGGCCGAGCGCATGGAAAATGCCAGGCCGCGCCAGTTGACCGGCGCGCAGGCCAAAGAGTGGATCGTTGGACTCCTGCGCTGCGATTCGCCACAGCTTCTGGATGCGCGCCGAGGGCAACCGTTGCCCGGGGCGCGTCAGCAGCTCCGGATCGATTTCGGCGCGCCGCGCCAATGCCGCGAAGTCGATGCCGTACCGAGGCAGGACGTCCTTCAGCGGGGCCAGCGTCATCGCCAGTGCGGTTGGTTTATTCCACATCGCTGCCTATGAATCCGAATCAATTGCCAACAATGTAAACAACTGGATTGCCCAGCACGCGGAAATCGCTTATCTGCAGCCCATGGACCAGACTTTGCCGCCCGGCGACCAGAGGCCGTGTCGTATCTTGCCTACAGTGCCAACCCATGGACGACACGACAAGACCAAGGCAAGCAAGGCCGGAACAGCGGCCAACGGACGTTGCGGAAGACCCAGCGATGCTCGCTCTCGCGGAACTGCTCGATGCCGAGCGCACGCTGGCGACCGTCGAGGAGCCGTCGCTGGTGGAGCGCGCCGACACAGGCAGAATGTGGCTCCTGTGGTTCGCAATCGGCGCGACCGACGAAGTCTGCCGGCTGACTGGGCGTCGCACCGAACCCGATCGCAACCAGGTGTTTCGACGTGTGGTGGCCCTGATCTTCAGCGAAGGCGTGCGCTCCGACGTCAATCCAGTGCTGGCGGATCGACGCCTCATCGAACTGTTCGAGTCGGCGGGTTCCCGCGCGGTGCGGGCTTGCCTCAGCGGGGAGACCCGCCTCGGGTATTACCTTGACGCATTGCGCACGGCGACCAGTCAACACGGCTGAGGCTGCGCGACGGTAGTGCGGAATACCCTCGGCGCGCCATTGCTGGCTTTGCTTGGGCTGATCGCAGCTCCGGTCGCGGCCGATATGCCCGCAGCGTTGCAGGTCGTGGCAGTTGCGCCGGAATACCCCGGCAGGTTGCCGGGCGACCAGCACTGGCTGATTTACCTCGACGGTCCCGTCGACGCGGGAGCGACGTCGCGTGTCGTGAGCCTGATCCTCACTGAGCACATCACCCACGCGGTCGTCTACCTGAACTCGCCCGGCGGCAGCCTAGTGACCGCGATGCAGCTCGGTCGCGTGCTGCGCGAACACGCATTCGATACACGCGTCGGAATGCGCACGACGGACGCGGCCCGGGCAACGGCAGGGACGTGTCACAGCGCGTGTCCTTTCATCCTCGCCGGCGGCGTCCAGCGCTCGATGGAAACGGGGTCCGCAATCGGGTTGCACCGAGCCGAAAATCGCGTACCCGTCCGCGACGAAGGCGCTTTTCAGCATGTCGTCGCGACACAGGTCGTCGATTACCTGGCCGAGATGGGCGTGTGCGCCGAAGTCGCCAACATCATGGTTGCCACTGCGCACGACCAGATTCGTGACCTCACCGTCGACGAGGCCCTGCAGCTGAATCTCTTGAACGAGGGGCGCTGATCCCGGGTGAGTGCCCGCACGGCGGTTGGCGAACAGGGGCCGACCCCAGTATCGTTGTCGCCAGTTTCCGCGGGCATCACCTACCGTGCTTCCTTGAAAAACGCTGACGTCATCGTGCTGGGCGCAGGCATGGCTGGCGCCTCCGTCGCCGCTGAACTCGCGCCGGGCCGTCGCGTCGTCCTGCTCGAAACAGAAGATCAGCCCGGATTGCATGCAACCGGGCGGTCCGCGGCAATGTTCTTCGAGACCTACGGCAACGCGACGGTTCGTGCACTGACGCGAGCCAGCCGTGAGTTCCTCGAGCATCCGCCGGCCGGGTTTGCCGATGCGCCGTTGCTGAGCCCGCGTGGCGCGATGCTCGTTGCGGATGCGCCGCGGCTCTTTGCGCTCGAGGCGATGATCGAGACCGATCCAGCCGTTTGTGGCTATCGGCCGCTCGATGCGGCGGAGGCGCGTGAACAATGTCCGCTACTCAGCGAAGACTGGGTCGCAGGCGGCCTGCTCGACGAATCCGGTCACGACATGGACGTCGCGGCGATCCAACTCGGTTACCTGAAGCTGGGTCGGCATGCGGGTATGCAACTCGCGACGGGCACTGGCGATACCCGGATCGAGCGCGTCGGCGACGTGTGGCAGGTTCACACCCGCGTCGGAACATTTGCGGCACCCGTGCTCGTGAACGCCACCGGCGCGTGGGCTGACCAGGTGGCGCAGCAGGCCGGGGTGCGACCGATCGGGCTGCAGCCGCTGCGCCGGACCGCCGTCCTGCTGCCCGCACCGGCGGGGTACCAGATTGCGCGGTGGCCGATGGTCATCGACGTCGAGGAAGAGTTCTATTTCAAGCCGGACGCGGGCAAGCTCCTGCTGTCGCCAGCCAACGAAGACCCGATGGCTCCCTGCGACGCATTTCCCGACGACATCGACGTCGCCATCGCGGTGGACCGGTTCGAGCACGCCACCAGCATGCGAGTCGACCGGGTAGGGCATAGCTGGGCCGGATTGCGCAGCTTCGTTGCAGATCGCGCTCCCGTCGCGGGTTATGACTCACAGACGCCGGGTTTCTTCTGGCTCGCAGGGCAGGGTGGGTACGGCATCCAGATGGCGCCGGCCTTGGCCCGCGCCGCCGCCGCACTGGTTTCCGGTGAGCCGTTACCTGCCGACATCAGGGACCAGGGCGTCAGCGAGCAGGCGTTATCGCCCGCGCGGCTGGCCGCCAACTGAATCGAGAGGACACGACGATGGCAGCTTCGACACCGGAATTCCTGCGCACGCCGGACGATCGCTTCGATGCGTTGCCGGACTACCCCTTCGCCCCGCACTATGCCGAGAACCTGCCGGGCTTCGAAGGCCTGCGCATGCATTACCTCGACGAAGGTCCGCGTGATGCCGCGCACGTGTTCCTGTGCCTGCACGGGCAACCCACGTGGAGTTACCTCTACCGGCGCATGATTCCCGTGTTCCTCGGCTCTGGCGCGCGTGTCATTGCGCCCGACTTGTTCGGCTTCGGACGCTCGGACAAACCCGTCGAAGAGGCCTGGTACACGTTCGCGCGGCACCGCCATTCGCTGCAGGCCTTCGTGCGATCGCTCGACCTGCGCAATGTCACGCTCGTCTGCCAGGACTGGGGTGGCATCCTTGGACTGACGTTGCCGATGGACGACCCGCAGCGTTTCACGCGTCTGTTGGTCATGAACACGGTGCTGGCGACCGGCAAGCAGTCACTCGGTGAAGGCTTCGTCGCCTGGCGCGCGTGGGTCAACGCGAATCCGGATCTGCGCATCGGCGCACTGATGAAGCGCAGCTGCAAGCACCTCACGGAGGCAGAGGCGGCGGCGTACGACGCGCCGTTCCCGGATCAGCGCTTCAAGGCAGGCGCTCGGCGTTTTCCGAATCTCGTTTGCGATCACCCGGACGCGGACGGTGCGGAGGTCTCGCGTGCCGCAGCACGCTGGTGGCGCGACGAGTGGCAGGGTCAGGCGTTCATGGCCATCGGCATGCAGGACACCGTGATTGCACCGCCCGCGATGCATGCGCTGCAGAAGCTAATCCGGAATTGCCCGCCGCCGCTCGAACTGGTCGAGGCCGGGCACTTCGCGCAGGAGTGGGGCGATAAGGTTGCGCGGGCGGCACTGAGCCACTACGGCTGAGGTTACCTGCGAGCGGCCGAAGTTCTCCGCGGTCTCAGATCCGTCGCACGACGATGTCCACGCGGTCGGGAGCATCCCGCGTAATGACGGGGTTCATCGTATCGCTGATGAACAGCAGTTTGCCGCCATCCTCGATCCGCACCTGCACGGCGTAGGTGTGGGAGGGCTGGATGCGCGACGCGTCGTAGGCGAGCGCGAATTCAAAGGGAACCTGCCGCCCTTCCGCGCGGATGACTTGTTCGGCGATCAGCAACGAAGGTGCGTCGGCCAGTGAAACATCGACGAGCCGGACCGTGACTACCGCCGTCGGCGGCAACGCAATGCGCTCACGATATGTCACTGAGCCAGTGACTTGGCTCGTGACCGCGCCACCGCCAGCCGCGGGCACGACTGACGTCGACGTGCATCCGACGAGCAACAGCAGCAGGCTCAGCAGGCCACGGGACAGGGGCTTCGGGTTGGTCATGAATGCTCCAGGCATCAGCCTGGTCTAGCCTCTTCGAGTCCGGGCCACTCCCGCCTTCTTGCCACGAGAGGTGGAACTCCTCGTGCGTGATCGCCTGGTGCGACTCCCTGGGGCATGTTGCTCGAGCAGCCTGTGTTCGAGCTGCGTCGCCTCCAGTTCCGCGTCGAGTACGAATTCACGCAGTCTCTCCGCTGCCTGCGTCCAAGGCCGGCCGCGGAGGCTCACCACGCCGTACTGCAGGTACATCCAGGGCTCCGTGCCGAGCAAGACGAACTGGCCGGTTTCGAGCTCCGTCGCAATGCTCGGGAGTATCGATGCCGTCACGACGTCCGAGCAGGCAAGGATGCGCTTCACGGGCGCCAGCCCGTTACATTCGATGGCTGGAAACGCACGCTGTAACGCGAGCCGCGCCGTACTTTCACGATGCGCGGCCAGGAATGGCTCGAGAACGCGCGGGGGTATGCGGGAAGGTGTGGCGAACGGCCAGGCGAAAATGTCGGCGGCATGGACCGGGCGACCGCTGAGCGCGAGAGGATGTCCGGTGCGCGCGATGAAATACAAGGGGCGCATGACCGGCATGGGAACCACTTCAAGGTCCGGCTCGCGTGTCAGCAGGCTGGTCTCGGCAATGAAGAAATCCAGCTTGCGGCTCCGCAACAGTTGCGCGAGGTCGTCCCAGTTGCCGGAGTGAAGCTGGACGCCGACGCGAGGAAACTGCTCGACGAATCGTGCGGCTGCAGGGCCGAGGAACGACTCCGCGGGATAGGGCCCCCCTCCCACGGCGACCCGGCCGGTGCGCAGGGCGGCGTGTCCGATCGCCTCGCCCTCGAGTTCGTCTGCCATGCGCAGCAGGTCGCGCGCACGTTCGATGTAAAGGCGGCCGAGATCGGTCGGTATCACGCCGCCGCTGGAGCGCAGGAACAGTTCGTTGCCGAACTCACGCTCCAGGTTCTGGATGCTGCGCGACAGCGCCGGCTGGCTGATGTGCAGCGCAGCGGACGCCCGCACGAAACTGCGGTGCTCGGCCAGTGCGAGAACCTGGCGCAATTGCTGCAATTCGAGAGCCATGCATGAATGATATACCGCTGATACTAAACATGCATTGGACACATGGGCCGGGCCAAGCCAAGTTACGCTCAGGATTCGCTCTTGAGCGCGTCATGGAAGCGGTGACGTCCAGCTCGAAGCGGTAAACCGGCCGCCACTGCGCTGAAAACTCCACGGCGCCCGCGAGGGAGCCGCCTGCAATCCCACCCCCCGCAGGCGGTTTCCCGAACGGTGCGCCGTGGCTTCGCTACCATCGGGCGGGGCTCAACAAAGAGCAGACGAGTGACCGGGAGGGGACATCGATGAGGCAGGCACTGGTCGCGGCGATCTGTCTTTCTTGCGGTACCGGCGCGGCGTTTGCCCAGTCGGTCGAGTCCGATGTCACGCCGGAGTCCGAGCACCTGGTCAAGGATGACCACGACTTCGCGATGTCGAGCGTCGTGCCCGACGAGACGCTCGAGGCGGCCAAGATCGAGGACGAACACGACCGCTTCTCGGTCAAGTTCGGTTTCGTCGTGATGCCGATGGATTACACCAGCTTCGACCAGGATGCCCAGAGCAAGGCGCAGGTCGGCAACCAGCAGGACGAGCTCGAGGCGCGTTCGCTGAGAATTTCTGCGCGCGGCCACTTTGAGCTGTTGCGCACCTGGAACTACATGCTCAGCTATGAGTACAAGGGCTTCGACCAGACCTCGGTCGACGACTGGAACACGACCGATGTGCGTATCTCCACCCTGCTCGGGCCCAGGATCGGCACACTCACGCTCGGCAAGATCAAGGAGCCGTTCGTGTATGAAATGGTCGGCGATGCCGCCAACCTGCCGCACCACGAGCGCCTGCTGAGTCCGTTCTTCCGCTCGCGCAACGATGGCGCGACGCTCGGCAACACCGTCCTCGACCAGCGCGCGACCTGGGCCGTCGGCTGGTACAACGACTGGTGGACACAGGGCAATTCCTGGTCCGATTCCGGCAACGATTTCGCTGGCCGCATCACGGCCCTGCCGGTCTGGTCCGGGGATGGCGCCGACTACGTGCACCTCGCCGTCAGTGCGCGCTACTACGGCGCGGTGGACAACCAGCTGCGCTACCGCGGCAAGCCGGCCTCCAACGTGGCCGACGACTACGTCGACACCGGCAAGGTGCCGGGCGATCACGCCTGGCACACGGGCGTCGAGGCACTCTGGAGCAACGGCGGGTATTCACTGCTGGCCGAGTATGTCCGTGCGGATCTCAGCACCCGCGATGACCGCGATCCCACGCTCGACGGTTGGTACGTCACGGGCAGCTGGGTGATCACCGGCGAACATCGACCGTACGACCGCAAGGCGGGATACGCGCGGCGCATCCTGCCGCAGGGGCGCTGGGGCGCGGTGGAAGTCATCGGGCGCTACGGCCACGTGGACCTCGATGATGGCCCGGTGCGCGGCGGCACCATGGATGGCTGGTGGGCGGGCGTGAACTGGTGGGCCAACAACCGCTGGAAGGCGAGCGTAGGCTACGGCAACATCGACCTTGATCGCTTCGGTCTCGACGGCAACACGAAGACGCTGCTGACGCGTCTGCAGTGGATCTACTGACGCACTGAATCACTGCGTCGCGCCACGCAGTGCATGGCGTCGAAGTGCAACGGAGAATGCAAATGGCTCGACCCAGGTCGCTCGGCAGGTTTCTCCTGCTCGTGCTATGCGGCGCTGTCGGCGCGCTACCCGCCGCGGCGCGTGACAGCAAGACTTCGCCCGGCACGCAGGCGTCCTCGGCGCCTGTCGCACATTTCCACCCCAAGGGTCAGCCGCCCTCGACGTTTACCGTGGAGGCGCAGCAGTCAGCCCGATCGACCCTGCCGTTCGAAGACAGGCGCGACTTCGACGAATCGAAGCGGGGATTCGTCGCGGCGCCTGCATATGCCGAAATAAAGACTGAGGATGGCAAGACCGCCTGGCAGTTCGGTCGCTATGCCTTCCTCGACACGAAGCAGGACTTCGACAGCATCCACCCGTCGCTGCAACGGCAGGCCGTGCTCAATGCGCAGTACGGACTCTACGAGGTCGTGACGGGCAAGATCTGGCAGGTGCGTGGCTTCGACATTTCGAACATCACGTTCGTGCGCAGCGACACGGGCTGGATCATCTTCGACCCGCTCGTCTCGAAGGAAACGGCAGCCGCGGCGCTCGCGTTTGCCAATGAAAAACTAGGCGCCCGTCCCGTCGTCGCGGTCGTCTACTCGCACTCGCACATCGATCATTTCGGCGGCGTGCGCGGTGTCATCGACGAAGCCGACGTGAAATCGGGCAAGGTGCAGGTCATCGCACCCGCCGGTTTCATGGAAGCAGCCATCTCGGAGAATGTCTACGCTGGCAACGCGATGCTCCGTCGCGCGATGTACCAGTACGGCTTGCTGCTGCCTCAGAGCCCGTTCGGTCACGTCGACCAGGCCATCGGCAAGCGGGCCTCCACGGGCACCACGGGCCTGATCGCGCCGACGCGACTCGTCGCCAAGGACATCGAGGAAATCGTCGTCGACGGCGTGACGATGGTGTTCCAGAACACGCCGGGCACCGAGGCGCCGGCCGAGATGAACACCTGGTTTCCGCAGTACAAGGCGTTCTGGGCGGCTGAAAACATCACGGCGACGATCCACAACATCTACACGCTGCGCGGCGCACTCATCCGCGATGCGCTGCAATGGTCGAAGTACATCAACGAGGCGCTGTACCGCTTCGGCCCGCAGGCTGACGTGATGTTCGCCGCCCACAACTGGCCGCGCTGGGGCAATTCGCGCATCCAGGAAGTCATGCGCACACAGCGCGACGTGTACGCGAACCTGAACAACGACGTGCTGCACGCGGCGAACCAGGGCGTGACGATCAACGAGATCCAGAACGTCTATCGCCTGCCGCAGAGCCTGCAGAAAGAGTGGGCGGCGCACAGCTACCACGGGTCGGAAGAGCACAACAGCCGCGCGGTCATCAATCGCTACCTCGGCTACTGGGACGGCAACCCGGCTACGCTGGTGCCGCCGTCGCCGCGCGATTCTGCCCCGCTCTACGTCGAGATGATGGGGGGCTCCGACAAGATTCTCGCGCGGTCACGCGAACTCTATGACGCGGGTGACTACCGCCTCGCCATCGAGTTGCTGAACAAGCTGGTGTACGCGCAGCCGGCGAACCAGGCCGCCAAGAACCTGCTCGCCGACGCTTTCGAGCAAATGGGCTACCAGAAGGAAAGCTCGAGCCTGCGCAACAGTTTCCTGGCCGCCGCGCTCGAACTGCGCTCCGGCATTCCGCGCGGCCTGATACCGAAGTCGGCGTCGCCGGATACCGTGCGCGCGATGTCGACGGCATTGTGGCTCGACTACCTCGGCATCCTGCTCGACGGCCGCAAGGCCGACGGGCTCGCGTTCACGATCAATCTCGTGACGCCCGACAACGGCGAGCAGCACGTGCTCGAACTCAGCCATTCGACGCTGACCAACATCCAGGGGTACCAGGTGAAGGATGCGGACCTGACTATCACGATCAACCGGGCCGACCTCGAACCGATCATGATGCGCAAGGCAACGTTCGCCACGCAGGCGGCGGCAGGGCGGGCGACCCTGCAGGGAAATCCGCAAGTGCTGCAGCAACTGATGGCGTGCCTCGTGGATTTCGATCAGTATTTCGAAATCATGCCGGGGACCAAGGCGGTCGTCGCAGCCCCGTCGTCACCCTGAGCCGCGTCGCGGCTCGTCAGCAGAGAGTCATGATCCTTGTCCCGCAAGCAAGCCCGCGCGCAGCAACAGTCCGCGACGACCAGCCGCGCGCCTGAGCCTGACGTCTATGCCAACGGATCGAGCCGGACGATTGCGCTGCGGGTCGGCGCGATCGCGGGCATTGCGGTGCTGGCCCTGGCCGCCTGGTATTTCTTCTCCGGGCGCCAGCCAGGTGAGCCCGCGTCTACGGCTGGAAGCGAAACCGTCGCCGCAGCGGTCGCATACGTCGGCTCGCAGTCCTGCGGGCAATGTCACGCGGCCGAATCGAAAGCCTGGCAGGCCTCGCAGCATGCCGTCGCCATGCAGCACGCCACCGAAACGACGGTGCTGGGTAACTTCAACGACGCGAGCTACAGCTTCCAGGGCGTGAGGTCCGAGTTTTTCCGGCGCGACGGCAAGTACTTCATTCGGACCGACGGGCCCGATGGGCAGCTCGCGGACTTCGAGGTCAAGTACACGTTCGGCATCGCGCCGCTGCAGCAATACCTGGTCGAGTTACCCGGCGGTCGGCTGCAGGCCGTCTCGGTGACCTGGGATGCGCGGCCGCGCGAACAGGGAGGCCAGCGCTGGTTCCGCCAGTATCCGCAGGAGAAGATCGACCACGTGGACGAGCTCCACTGGACGCGCCGGGCACAGAACTGGAACTTCATGTGCGCCGACTGCCACTCGACCCAGGTGAGCAAGGGTTACGACGCCGCGAACGATTCCTTCAAGACGACGTACGCCGAAATTTCCGTCGGTTGCGAGGCGTGTCACGGGCCTGGCTCGACGCACGTGCAGTGGGCCGAGCGCAAGGGCAACGAGCCCGGCAAGGGGCTCACCGTGCAGTTCGACGAGCGGATCGGCGTCACGTGGGCTCGCAACGAGGCGGGCAAACCCGTGCGCAGCAAGCCGCGCCAGACCGAGCGCGAAATCGAAGTCTGCGCCCAATGCCATGCGCGTCGTGCACAGATCGCGGAGGGCTATCAGCCTGGTCGCCCGTTCCTCGATCATTACCTGCCTTCACTGCTGACGCCCACGCTGTATCACGTCGATGGCCAGCAGCAGGACGAGGTGTTCATCTGGGGTTCGTGGCTGCAGAGCCGCATGCACGCCGCTGGTGTCACGTGCAGCGACTGCCACGATCCGCACACGCAGAAAATGCGGATTCCGGGTAACACGGTCTGCGCGCAGTGCCACGACCCGTCGAAATACGACATGGCCACGCACCACCGGCACGAACAGGGCACTGCCGGGGCGCAGTGTGCCAACTGCCACATGCCGCAGAACACGTACATGGTCGTCGACCCGCGGCGCGACCACAGCATGCGTGTGCCGCGACCCGATGAGAGCGTGGCGTTCGGCGTGCCGAATGCATGCAACTCGTGCCACACCGACCGCGATGCGAAGTGGGCGGCGAAAGCGGTGCACGACTGGCTTGGCCGCGATGCCGCGGGTTACCAGACCTTCGCCGCCGTCTTCCAGGCCGCCGCAGGTGGCGGGCCGTCCGCACTGGACAGACTAGCCGGTGTCGCCGGCGATACGGCACAGCCTGCCATCGTGCGTGCATCGGCGCTCGCCCGGCTGGCTGGCAGTGGCCAGTTCACGCGTGATTTCGCGCAGCGCATGTCCCGGGACGCAAGTTCGCTGGTGCGGCTGGCGACGGTGCAGCTGGCAGACGAGATGCCCGCCGAAACGCGCGCGGCGGTCCTCGAGCCGTTGCTCAGTGATGAGACCCGTGCCGTTCGCATCGAGGCGGCGCGTTCGCTCGCGGGCGGCCAGGACCGGCTGCCGCAGGAACTGCTGCCGCGCTGGGAGGCGGCGTCGCAGGAGTACATCGCGACACTGCAGTACAATGCGGATCGACCCGAGTCGCGCGTCGCGCTCGGTGGCTTCAGGGCTGCATTGGGGCAGGCTGATGATGCCCAGGCCCAATTCAACGCAGCCGTCCAGCTCGATCCGGAATTCGTGCCAGCCTACGTCAATGCGGCGGACGTGCTGCGTGCGCAAGGCCGTGATCAGGAATCGGCTGACATGTTGCAGCGGGGCCTGCAGCGCGTGCCCGCCAGCGCCACGCTGCATCACGCGCTGGGCCTGGCGCGCATCCGCCTGCAGCAGCCGGAACTCGCGATGGCGTCGCTCCGGCGCGCCGTGGAACTCGATCCCGCTACCGCTCGCTACACCTACGTTCTTGCGGTGGCGCTGCATTCGACGGGGCAGGCCGACGAATCGATCCGCCGCCTGCAGGAGGCCGTCAAGCGCTGGCCCTACGATCGCGACATGCTGATGGCACTGACGTCGTTCCAGCTCGAGTCGGGGAAGCGCCAGGATGCGCAGGGGACGGCGCGCAGGCTCGTG
>JAPLSF010000365.1 GCA_026398785.1 Pseudomonadota bacterium
ACGAGGATCGAGCACCCATGACCGTCTTCATCGCCACGCTCAAGATCAAGCCGGGCCACGAGGCCGAGTTCGAACGGCTGCAGGCCGAACTCTCGCAGTTGACCCACGCCAGCGAACCGGACACCAAGGTCTACGACATCATCCGCTCGCGCGACAACCCGGCCACATACGTGGTCTACGGCCGGTTCAAGGACGATGCAGCGTTCCAGCTGCACCAGACAACGGCGTTCCACGAACGCCTGGTGCCGCCGATCCTGGCGACCGTCTCGGGTGACATGGATCTCAAGTTCTTCGATTACGTCGCCTGAGGCGGCGACGGCATCGCGCCCCGTTTGAGGCGGGGCGCGAGCGGCGGGTCAGCCGGCGGTGACGCCGGTGACGGCTGCCTTGAGCGCGGCGAGAAATGCTGCGGCGTCCGCGCCGTCCACGACGCGGTGGTCGCTCGACAACGTCACTGTCATGACGCGGCCCACGGCGAGGGCGCCATGGCGCACCACGGGCCGCTCTTCCATCGCGCCGATCGCGAGGATCGCAACCTGCGGCGGGTTGATGATCGCGTCGAACTGCCGCACGCCAAACATGCCCAGGTTCGAGACCGTGAACGTCCCGCCCGTGATCTCGTCGCGGGCAAGCTTGCCCGCGCGAGCGCGCTCCGCGAGTTCCCGCACCGACGTCGCAATCTGCTGCACCGAGAGGCCAGCGGCGTTGCGTACGATGGGCGTCACGAGACCGCCGGGTGTTGCGACTGCAACGGCCAGATCGACCTGCTCGAACTGCAACAGTTCGTCACCCGTGAACTGTGCGTTGACGCGCGGGTGCTGGCGCAGCGCGACCGCAATCGCCTGCAACAGCAGATCGTTGATCGAGACACGCTCGCCCGCGGCGACCATGGCGGCACGTTTCGTCGCCAGCGCGTCCATGTCGAGGTCCGCGACCAGGCGGTAATGCGGCAGATCGCGTTTCGATTCGGACAGACGGCGCGCGATGGTCGAGCGCATCGACGTGAGTTTCTCGCGCTTCACCGGCTCGGCAGCGCCGGTGACGGCAACGGCGTTGGCGGCAGGAGCACTGCCCGCCTGCTGCAGCGTGGCTGCATACGCCTCGACGTCTTCCTTTGAGATGCGACCGTTGCGACCGGTGCCGGTCACCTGCGACAGGTCGATGCCGAGCTTCTCGGCGAGGCGCTTGGCGATCGGACTGACGCGTGCCTCACCCTCGGCGGCGCCATCGGCAGCAGTGTCCGCCGCGGGTCTCGCTGGCACAGCGGGTGCAGTCGCCGCCGCCGCCGCCGCGGTCGACCCTTCGGCGAACGACGCATCGAACGGCTTGAAATCCCTTACGAACGCGTCGATGTCGGTTTCGGTCACGTCCGGATCCGACAACACCGCGATCAGCGTACCTACCGGGAAGGTGTCACCCGTCGGTGCGAGCATGCGACGCAGAGTGCCGCTCGCAGGACTCTCCACGGAGTTCACGATTTTTTCGGTCTCGACGTCGAGCAGCGCATCGCCTTTCGAGACGTGGCGACCGAGTTCGAAATTCCAGGCCGTGACGGTGCCTTCCTGCATCTCGATGCCCCACTTGGGCATCGTGACCGGACGGATGCGATCGGCGCTCATCCCTTGATCACCTCGCGGATGGCGGCCTCGATCTGCGTTGGGCCCGGCACATAGGCACGCTCGAGTTCGCGGGCGAAAGGCACGGGCGTGTGCGGCGCCGTGACAGCGCGCGGTGCCGCCTTGAGCGAATGGAAGCCCTTCGCCGCGACGATGGCGCAGATGTCTGCCGCAACGCTGCAGCGCGGATTCGATTCGTCCACGACCACGAGTCGGCCCGTGTTTTCGACGCTCTCGAGGATCGTTTCCTCGTCGAGCGGTGACGTCGTTCGCGGATCGATCAGGTCGCAGCTGATGCCTTCCTTCGCCAGCGCATCGACCACCTTTTCGGCGAAGACGACCATGCGGCCGATCGCGACGACCGTGACGTGCTCGCCTTCGCGCAGCAGGTTCGCCTCGCCGAACGGAATCGTGTAC
Organism: Pseudomonadota bacterium; assembly: GCA_026398785.1. Classification (GTDB taxonomy): domain Bacteria; phylum Pseudomonadota; class Gammaproteobacteria; order Steroidobacterales; family Steroidobacteraceae; genus RPQJ01. Next base: position 2,034 of record JAPLSF010000365.1, read on the forward strand.
GCGCCATCGGGCACTTCGCCCTTGCGGGGGTAGAGCGCCTTGTGCTCGAAGAACATCACCGGGTCGTCGTCGCGGATCGCCTGGATCAACAGGCCCTTGGCGTCGTATGCATTCGAAGGAACGACGACCTTGAGGCCCGGCACCGCGGTGAGCAGCGCGTAGATGGACTGCGAATGCTGCGCTCCCATGTTCATGCCGGCGCCCATCGCCAGTCGCACGACGGCGGGGCAGCGCGTCTTGCCGCCGAACATGTAGCGGAACTTCGCCATCTGGTTGAAGATCTGGTCCATGCTGACGCCGACGAAGTCGGCGAACATCAGCTCGGCCACCGGACGCAGGCCTGCCAGAGCCGCGCCGCCGGCAGCGCCGATTATCGCGGATTCGGAAATCGGCGTGTCGATTACGCGGTCGGCGCCGAACTTCGGCAGCAGGCCCTTGGTGACGCCGAAGATGCCGCCGGACGCCTCGCGCTGGCCTGAGGTGCCGCCGGCGCCGCCCGACACGTCCTCACCGAGTACGATGATCGAGCCGTCGCGCTCCATCTCGAGGTGCAGCGCTTCGTTGAGCGCGTCGCGGAAGGATTTCTGTGACATGTCGCGTCCGCTCAGTAGGAGATGTAGACGTCGGTTTCGAGTTCGGACTCGGCGGGCGGCGGCGACGATTTCGCCGTGGCAACGGCGGCTTCGATGACCGTCAGCACCTGGTCGTCGATGGCGTCGAGCGTGGCGGCGGACAACCAGCCTTCTGCCGTGACGCGCTCACGGAAAATCTTGAGGCAATCCATCGTCTCGCGCTGGCGCCTGACTTCGTCCTTCGCGCGGTACAGCTGCGGGTCGCCCTCGAAGTGTCCGTAGAAGCGCGTGATCGTCGCTTCGAGCGTCGAGGGACCTTCGCCACGACGCGCGTTCTCGATCAGGCGGCCGGCCGCTTCGTACACGGCGAAGAAATCCGAACCGTCGCAGCGCTCGGCGGGCATGCCGAAGCCGCGTGCGCGTCCGGCGATGTCCTTCGAGCCCACGGCGTAGTCCTTGCCGGTGTGCTCGCTGTAACCGTTGTCCTCGATCACGAAGATCGCCGGCACCTTCAGCACGACCGCCATGTTCATCGCTTCGAACACGGTGCCCTGGTTGCAGCTGCCGTCGCCGCCGAACGCGATGCTGACACGCCGGTTGCCCCGGTTACGGCAAGCGATGGCCGCGCCCACCGCGAGCGGAGGTCCCCCACCCACGATCGCGTTCGCGCCGAGCATGCCCTTGGTGACGTCGGCGATGTGCATCGAGCCGCCCTTGCCCTTGCAGAGGCCGTCGGCACGGCCGTAGATCTCGAGCATCATGCCCTGCACGTCGCAACCCTTGGCGATGCAGTGCCCGTGGCCGCGGTGCGTGCTCACGATGTAGTCGGCGTCGTCGAGGTGCTCGCACACGCCGACGGCAACCGCTTCCTGGCCGGCGTAGAGGTGCGTGAAGCCGGGGATCTCGCCCGTGGCGATTTCCACGTGCAGTCGTTCCTCGAACTCGCGGATCGTCTTCATCTGGCGGTAGGCGCGCTG
>JAPLSF010000342.1 GCA_026398785.1 Pseudomonadota bacterium
CGATGACCTGCTGCAGCGCCACGAGGTCGACTGCAGGATCGCCAGGCTTCTCGGGCACGCCCAGCCCGCCGCCGAGATCCACGTAACGCGCTTGCGGGAACTGCTCGAGCAGGCCGCACAGCAACTCACCGACCTCTGCCCAGTTGCCGACGTCGAAGACGCCGCTGCCGGTGTGCGCATGCAGGCCCACGACTCGCGCCCCCGTCGCGTCGACCAGCCGTACGAGCTCCGCGATTTCGAATAACGGGATGCCGAACTTGGAATGCACGCCGGCAGTGCGCACGTGGTCGTGGTGTCCGCGGCCGTATCCGGTGTCCATGCGCACCAGGATCTCCTGGTCGCGAAACAACGCGCCCCAGGCGCGCAAGACATACAGGTTGTCGACGGTGACGCGGATGCGCTGGCCAAGTGCCCACTCGTACTCCGCGCGCGGCGCGAAGTTGGGCGTGAACAGGATCTTGCCGCGATCGAAGCCGGGCACGGCCTCGAACACCCGCTCGACCTCGCCGCGGGACACGCATTCGAAGGCCAGGCCGCGCGCGGCGAGCGTACGCAGCAGGTCGGCATTGGAATTCGCCTTCACTGCATAGAAGAGCTGGCTGATACCGCCCAACGCGAGCAGGTCGTCCGCTGCGCTCTCGACCGTTGCACGGTCGTAGACGTAGGCGCAGCCGTGCTCACGCGCCAGGCGCTCGAGTTCGACCCGACGCTCCTGCCACCACGGCGGGCGGTCCGTCGCTGGCGCGCTCCAGACGCCATGGATCTGTTCCCACGTCGGGCCGAGGACCCGATCCGAGGGGAGCATCTTGACCGTGGTGTCGTGGAGACGCTGCACGAGCCGGTCGCCCTGCTCCTCGTCGACGACGAAAGTCAGGTTGAGGTCGTTGGCAGCCTGTGTCACGAGGTAGATCTTCTGCTCCTCGAAAATTTCGAGGGCCTCGCCGAGCCGGTGCAGCGTGGCGCGGATGTTGCGCCCGACCAGGCTGACGGCGGCACAGGGGCCGATCACCTCGACCCTGCAGAGCCGCGAGAGGTCCTCGACCAGCGCCTCGACGGCCCGTCCGTCCAGCGTGTTAGCCGCGGGATCGAGGGAAACAGTCACGCTCGTCTCGGAAGTGGAAACGAGGTCGACCGACATGCCGTGCGCCTTGAGCACCGCGAACGCATCCGCGAGGAAGCCGACTTGGTGCCACATCCCGAGCGTTTCCATCGAGACCAGCGTGATGCCCTTCTTGGTGCAGACGGCCTTGACGCGCGCACCGCCGCGCCGCTGGGCGGCCATGATGACCGTGCCGGGAACGTCCGGCATCTGGGTCGCGTAGATGTAGATGGGGATGGAGTACTGCTTTGCCGGCAGGATGCAGCGTGGATGCAGGACCTTGGCGCCGCTACTCGCAATTTCCTGCGCCTCGTCGTAGTCGAGTGCCTTGAGCAGCCGGGCACCCGGAACGGCGCGCGGGTTGGCGGTAAACATACCGGGCACGTCGGTCCAGATCTCGAGGCGACGCGCGCCGAGTTTCGCAGCGAAATAGCTGCCCGACGTGTCCGATCCGCCGCGAGCGAGCAGCACGGTATCGCCGGCTGCGTCGCTGGCAATGAAACCCTGCGTGATCAGGACTTTGCCGACGGCCGCCAATCGCTGCTGCAGCGCCGGGTCGGGCTCGAAGTTGCACGTCGCGGCCAGGTAGTTCGCGCGCTCGGAAGCGCCCTGCCGCTCCTCCGCGTGCAGCATGGTGCGCGCGTCGAGCCACTGTACCCCGATGCCCTCGTGTGCCAGGTAGGCCGCGCCGATCCGGGTGGCCATGAGTTCGCCGACGGCCATCACCCGTGCACGCAGCCGCGCACTGACCTCACCGATCAGCTGGATGCCAGCAGCGCACTTGCGCAGGTCCGCGAAATGACGCTCGAGTTCGACGCCGAGGGGCAGGCCCAGGTCACGCACGAGATAGATGTGCCGACGCTCGATCTGCTCCATGACCGGCTCCCACTCGCCAGTGAGGGCTTTCGTAACCAATTGCTCGAGTCGGTCGGTGATGCCCGAGAGCGCGGAGTGCACCACGAGCGGGTGCAGGCCTTCGGCGAGCCGCTCGCGGATGACGGCGGCAATGTTCTTCCAGTTGCTGACGCTCGAGACGCTGGTACCGCCAAACTTGAGGACAACCCAGTGTGATTCAGTGTGGCTGGTCATAGTCAGGAGCCGGGGGCCCGTGTTGTTCCGGACGGTCTACTTGTCTTCGTAGAAATCCTTGAGCTCTTTCTGCAGGCGTTTCTCGGCCAGCACGTCTTCGAGCTTGCTCCAGGCCGCCTTGCCTTTCTTCACGGCAGCCGCCTGCTTGCGCCGATCCACCCTGTCGATGAATCGGTCGTAATTCTCTTCCTCAGCTCCAGCTACAAACTCGTCGTCCAAGTCGAAGTGTTCCTCGTCTCGTTCCATTGCGCGGCCCTGCGAGAAAAGCCAGATATATCAACGCGCTGCCCACTTGAGCCATGGGCACAAGGCTGCGAACTATACACGGATCGGTTTGCTTCTCAACCGATTCGTGTTGCGGCGCAACGACTCGTCAACCCCGGCGTGGCGAGACGACGATCGGGGCGCCCCGGCCGAGCCCGAGGCCCTCGGCGGCGCTCTTTTCGGCTCGCGCCACCTCCAGCACCCCGAACGAATTGATCAGGGCGACGTACTCACCGGGCTGGACGTCGGAATAGGTTCGCTGGAGCAGGATTTCCCGACCGCCGGCCCGGACCACCGGGGTCGCAACCTGCGCCACCAGCGCGGCGTCCAGGTTGGTCAGGAGGTTGCCAAAGTGGTCCACCGTCACGACCGCCCCGCTCAGCTGCCCACCGGCCAGCACGGGCTTATCCAGCCAGCCCGGCACGAGCTCCCGCACCACCGACCCCAGGGCTTCAGGCCGCAAACGGCCGGCCGCCAGTTCGGCTGCCACCGGCGCAAAGATGTCACGGCCATGGAACGTCGCGCTCGGCCGGTGGATTCCAAGTTCACACAGGACACCGTCCTCCAGCCGCCGCAGGATGGGGGTGGTATCCAGCCGTTCGAGCACGCCGGCCAACAGGCCGTTGTCGGGCGCCAGGAACAGCTGGCCCTCGGCTTCGACCACGGCGATGTCGCGCGAACTGCCGACGCCCGGATCCACGACGGCCACGTGCACCGTTCCCGGCGGGAAGTACCCGAACGAGCGCCCGAGCCAGAAGCCGGCCTCGGCAGGCCAGTGGACCAGGATCTCGTGCGTCAGGTCGACCAGCCGGGCCGCCGGAAACCGACGCAGCACCTGCCCCTTCATCACGCCAACGAAAGGGTCCTGGTGGCCGAAGTCCGTCGTCAGCGTGATGACGCCGCACGGTTGGAACGGCGTCGATGGCGTGGCCTTGGGCATGCGGTCTTCCGGGCTAAACTGGGAGGCTTATGCCCTATCTCTATCTCGTACGCCACGGCCAGCCCGATTTTGCCGGCAATTACGATTCGATCACCGCCCTCGGCGCCCGCCAGTCGACGTGGCTCGGCGAGCATTTCGCGGCACGCGGGCTGCGGTTCGCCCGAGTGCTCGCGGGCACACTGCAACGGCAAGTGTCGACCTGCGAACTGGTCTTGAACGCGTTGGATGGCCCGCGCGACTTCACGCAGGACGCGCGCTTCAACGAATACGATCACCTTGCGCTGCTGCAATTCTTCGAAGGTGAACGCCTGCAGGAAATCAGGACGTCGGGCGATCGACGCGAGTATTTCGCGGCGATCCGCAGCGCCATGCAGAAGTGGTCGCAACACGACGATCTCGTCGCGGGCGGCGAAAGCTGGGCAGAATTCGGCGCGCGCATCCGTGCGGGGGTTGCAGCGGCGTGCGCAGGACTCGGACGCGACGACAATGTGCTGATCGTGACGTCCGGAGGCGTGATCGGCCGTTACACGTCGGAGGTGCTCGCGGCCGGTGCCGACGCGGCGATCCAGCTGAACCTGCAGACGCGCAACACCAGCGTGACGGAAGTGATCCGTCCGTCATCGAGCAATGCGCGGCTGGTGTCGTTCAACGCGATCCCGCATCTCGAGCGCTCTGATCGCGCAGACGCGATCACGCATTCCTAGGAAGGGAGGAAGGGCAGGAAGGAAAGGAAGGTTAGGAAGGGTTTTGATTCCGGCTGTCCTTCCTGACCTTCCTACCCCTTCCTCCCCTTCCTGCCCTTCCTGCCCTTCCTCCCTTCCGCCCTTCCTCCCTTCCGTCAGCCCTGCTTGACCATCTCCACGAGCTTGCGCGTGTCGATCGTCTGCGCGGCCTGCTCGATCTGTGACTGGTATTGCGGGGCCATGCCACGCGCCTCGGCCAGCAAGGACGTAAACGTTGCCTTGAGCGCCGCCGAATCGAGCGTGCGGCCGCCCGCGTAGTAACGCTGCGCCACGCGACCGATCGCGTACGTCGTGGCGAAGGTGAGGCCCGAACTTGCGGCCTGCCGGCCGAGCGAACGACCGAGGCCGCCACCGAGGCCACCGAGCAGCCCGCCCAACAGCTTGCGTCCGAGTTGCTCGACGTACTGCGAGGTCAGGCCGACGCCGAGCGTGGCGATGAAATCCTTCGCGTTTGAGCTGTCCATCTGGTAGCCGTACGCCTTGCCGATGCGATACACGAGGCGCAACTGCAGCGGAATGATCGCCATCGACGCGATCGACTCCGGCAGCAACTCGAGCGCCGCGTTGGTGATCGACGCAGACATGATCGTCTTGTCCATTTCAGCGTCGCTGACGTTCGCCTTGCCGAGCACGGTGCCCGCCACCGCCGTCGGTGCCGGTGCCGGTGCCGGTGCCGCCGCAGCCGTCGTCACACCGGCCGGGGCAGCAGGACCGGTGGGCTCGACGGCAGCATCCGCCATCGCGCTTGCCTGCTGCGCGACGGACTCCGTCGCCGTCATGGGTAACTGCAGCGCTGCGGCCAG
>JAPLSF010000045.1 GCA_026398785.1 Pseudomonadota bacterium
TTGACCTGACATGGCTGCCGACGTGCTCGAACTCTACCTGGCCGATATCCGGCGGCTGTTCAACTCCATGGACCCCGCCCCGTTCCACGAGCGCGACCTCGATCCCAACGCGGCCGACTACATCCGCGAATGGGCCGAGGAGCTGCCGGGCAAGGGTCCGCTGGCGCTCGCCATCAAGCTGGGAACCCCACTCGGCGCCGATGACAACGCCGCAGTCGTCGAGAGGTCGGTCCGCGATCACTTTCACCGCAGGGCAGCAGCGACTCGCCGTAACCTGCGCGACTTGCTGCGGATGGGGCGCTACAGCCTGCTCGCCGCCCTGCTGTTCCTCGGACCCATCATCGTCATTGCCGAGTCGGCCGCGCAAATGGTGCAAACGGAGCGCTATGCGGCGTTGATCGAGAACAGCCTGGTGATCGGCGCCTGGGTCGCACTTTGGCGTCCGATCGAGATCTTTCTGTACGACTGGTGGCCAGTGCGGAGCGAGGCTCGGCTATTCGACCGCCTCAGCCAGATCGACGTGAGCACGGTGCATGTGCCTGGCACCGGAGTCGCGGCGACCAAGGGGCCCTGAACTTGAACGCGGCAGCCTCCACGCAGGATCCCCCGCGTGCGATTGCCTTCTGGCGCACAGCGGCATTCTTCCTGTTGTGGATGCTGCTGATGCAGAGCCTGAAGCGAGCCGATCTCGTCATGGGCGGGTTCGCCAGCATCGGCGCCACCTGGGTGAGCCTGCGCCTGCTGCCGCCCTCCTCCGGGAGCCTGCGCTTCAGCCGGCTGCTTGCGCTGCTACCGCACTTCGTCTGGGAGTCGGTGCTGGCGGGGGTCGACGTAGCGCGCCGGGCGCTCCACCCGGGCATGCCGCTGCGACCTGGTTTCGTCACGTGCCCGCTGGGCTTTCCGCCGGGGTTTGCGCGCAACACCTTTGCGACGATCACCAGTCTCTTGCCAGGCTCGGTGGCTGCAGGCGAAGTCGAGGGAGAGATCGTCTACCACTGCCTCGACACCAGCGCGCCGGTGGTGGAGCAGATCTGGAAGGAAGAAAGGCTGCTGGCCAGGGCGCTGGTCGCCGGGCGACACCATGGCTGAATTCCTGGTCGGGGCGGCCGCGTTCATCCTGGCGATGGTCGCCCTGGGACTGTTGCGCATCCTGCGCGGGCCGGGTGACGCCGACCGCATCATGGCCGCGCAGTTGCTCGGCACGGGCGGCATTGCGGCGGTGCTGCTGCTGGGTGCGGCGAGCGGCGAGGCCGCGACGGCCGACGTCGCCCTGACGCTGGCGCTGCTCGCGGCGTTCGCCGCCTTCGCTTTCGTGAAGGCAAAACTCGGGCAGGCAAGCGGCGAGTCCCGGCCGACAGACAGCCAATGAAGCTGATCCTTGACCTGTGGACGATAGTCAGCGTCCTGGCCGGTGCGTTTTTCTTCTTCGCCGGCACCGTGGGGTTGCTGCGCTTCCCGGATTCGTTGACGCGCCTGCATGCCTTGAGCAAGGCCGACAACTTAGGGTTAGGCCTCGTGGTGCTGGGCCTGCTGCCGCTGGTGGGCAGCGTGGCTGCCGGGATCAAGTTGATCGGCATCTGGTTGCTTGTGCTCTTGTCCGGGGCGACCGCCTCGCAGTGGATTGCACGCACCCTGCGACAGAGCGGCCCAGGCCAATGATCGAGATCCTGAACTTTATTCTGGCAGCGCTGATCCTGGGCCTGGCGGTGTGGACCATAGTCGCGCGCGAGGCCGCAGCCGCGGTCGTCGGGTTCATCGTCTACGGCTTGCTGCTGACGCTGGTCTGGTTGCAGTTAAAGGGCATCGACGTGGCGCTGACCGAAGCTGCCATTGGCGGCGGACTCACCGGCGTCCTGCTGATCAGTGCCGCCGTAAAGCTGCGCAGCACCGAATCGGCCGCCCG
>JAPLSF010000333.1 GCA_026398785.1 Pseudomonadota bacterium
AGGTAGCTCGAATGGTTCGCCACCAGCACGCACGAGCCCTCAGGCAGTTGCTCGAGGCCGTTCACCCGCAGTCGCAGGCAGGCGAGGGCGAGCCAGAGACGCGCGACCCACCGAGTGGATGAACGACGCCAGTGCAGCGACGGCAGCAGCAAAGCGAGCAGCGCAGCCACCGACAGCAGCAGGAAGAGCAGCGTCAACGAGTACGTGCCGAATACGAGGCGGAACAGCCAGCCCAGCGCGGCGCCCGCGCGCGGCTTGGCCGGTACGTTCACGGCGTCGCCCCCCGAGAGAGCCGAGGTGCGAGCGGTCTCGTCGTTGGTTGTAGTGGATTTCGTGCGCAAGCTCGCGGCAATCCGGACGGCGTCGGGGGAGACTCGTTTGCAGTGGACCGATCCGAGCCGCCAGTCTGCCGGGACTCCGGCATTCTGTGAATCAGTTCCAGTTATGTTAATGACGCGCCGGGAACTGTGAGAGGGGTCACGACGGGGGTCAGAAGGCGGCTCGCATACTGCGTGCTACGTAAAGCCGCGAGGTTCCATGAGCACTGCAGTCAAATCGAGCTTCCTGTCCCGGTCGCGCACCAGCGACGGCGGCGAAGCGTCCGCAGGGCCCGGTCCGATCGACCGGTTCCTCGATGCCGTGTGGATGGAACGCGGCCTGTCACCGAACACGCTCGCGGCGTATCGGGCGGACCTCACCGCACTCGACCGCTGGCTCGACGAGCACTCAGGCGACCTCGAGCACGCGCAGCGCGGCGACATTCTTTCATTCATGGCTTCGCGAGTGCAGGCGGGCGCCCGGCCGCGTTCGACCGCGCGCCAGCTCTCAAGCTTTCGCCGTTTCTACCGTTACCTGGTTCGTGAGGGCGCGTTGCGCGAGGACCCCACCGCGCAGATCGCCATGCCCAAGGTTGGCCGTTCGTTGCCGAAGTCGCTCATGGAGGAGGAAGTCGAGGCCCTGTTGGCCGCTCCAGCCGTGAGTGACCCGCTCGGGCATCGCGACCGGACCATGCTCGAGGTGCTGTATGCCACCGGGCTGCGCGTCTCCGAACTCGTGAACTGCTCGCTCGCGCAGGTGAACCTGAACCAGGGCGTGCTGCGCATCGTCGGCAAGGGCGACCGCGAGCGGCTGATCCCGCTTGGCGAGGAGGCCGTGCAGTGGGTGCAGCAGTTCCTGCAGGGTCCGCGCGTCGAGATCCTGCTCGAGCGGCAGACCGATTACCTGTTCCCAACGCGCCGCGGCGACCGCATGACGCGCCAGGCCTTCTGGCACATCATCAAGCGCTACGCGCGCAAGGCGGGCATCGAGCGTGAACTCTCGCCGCACACGCTGCGCCACGCATTCGCCACCCACCTGTTGAACCATGGCGCCGACCTGCGCGTGGTGCAGATGCTGCTCGGCCACAGCGACCTGTCGACGACGCAGATCTACACGCACGTCGCCCGCGAACGCCTCAAGGACCTGCACTCCGAGCACCACCCGCGCGGCTGACCGGCGCGCGGCTCTGCTAGACTCCGCCCGCCCCACGGGACTGTCGGGTTGCGGGCGCGGGGACCCAGTGAACCTGCGGTCGTGGCGACTGTCCTAGAACCACCACTCCAGGGATAGAACGCCGCATGCGCCGCCGTACCCCAGTTCGCCAGAATGCTGCCGCCGTCTGGCTCGTCGCCTCCGCCGCGGCCTTGCTCGCCCTCGCGCCGGTCGCCAGCACCGTTGCCGCCACGGGTGACAAGCAGCCCATCGCCACGGCCCAGAAGCCAGCTCCGGCTGCCAATGCCAAATCCGCTGCACCCACCGCCCCGGTCGTGATCCCGGCCGACGTGCGTGCGCGCATCGTCGCAAAACTGCCAGGCGTGCAGGCGTCCGACGTCGCGGTCTCGCCCGTTCCCGGCCTCTACGAGGTCACGATGGGCGGGTTGATCGCTTACGTCAGTGCCGACGGCAAGTACCTGCTGAGCGGCAACGTCTACGACCTCGACACCCAGGTGAACCTGACGGCCTCACGGCAGAACTCGGCCCGCGCCAAGGCGCTGGCAGTGGCGTCCGAAAGCAACATGATCGTGTACGGTCCCGCGAACGCGAAGATGACGGTCACGGTGTTCACCGATGTCGATTGCGGCTTCTGTCGCAAGTTCCACAGCCAGATCGCCGACGTGAACAAGGCGGGCGTGCGTGTTCGCTACATGTTCTTTCCGCGCACCGGCCCCGGCACGGAGTCGTGGACCAAGGCCGAACAGGTCTGGTGTGCCGCGGACCGCCGCGAAGCACTCACGCGGGCGAAGAAGGGCGAGACGGTCAAGGGCAAGACCTGCGGCGACGCCGCGGTCAAGTCGCAGTTCGAACTGGGATCGGACCTGGGCGTGGAAGGCACGCCGGCGATCTTTACGCAGAATGGCGACTACATCGGCGGCTATCTGACGCCGACCGAACTGGTGCAGGCTATCCAGGAATCGCAGAAGACGGCGGGCGCTGCCCGCTGAATCTCAGCCACGCAGGCGCGCGTGAGCCTCAGCGCTCGAGGTAGCCCAGCTTGCCGGGGCGGCCGTCCCATTCCTTGGCGTCTGCAGGCACGTCCTTCTTTTCGGTAATTACCGGCCACTGCTTGGCCAGGTCGGCATTCAGCTTGCGGAAATCCCGCTGGCCGTCTGGCAGTTCCTCTTCCGAGAAGATCGCCTCTGCCGGGCATTCCGGCTCACAGAGCGTGCAGTCGATGCACTCGTCCGGGTCGATCACCAGCATGTTCGGAC
>JAPLSF010000352.1 GCA_026398785.1 Pseudomonadota bacterium
GTGTTGAGCTTCATGATCTGATCACGCCTCTTCGACGCGGAGCAGGTGCCGCGACGCGTTGAGCATGCCGCGGATCTCGGGGGTGTCGGCCACGACGACCGTCTGGTTCATGCGGCGCAGACCGAGGCCGCGCACGGTGGCACGGTGACGGTGAATCTGGCCGAAGGGGCTCTTCACCAGGGTCACCTTCACTGTCCTGGCTGCGGTGTCTTTGTTGGTTGCCATGGCGCTATCAGCCCGTGATTTCGGCAATGGTCTTGCCGCGCTTGGCCGCGATGCGCTCCGGAGCCGGCATGCCGGTCAGGGCTTTCATCGTTGCGCGCACGACGTTGATCGGGTTGCGCGAGCCGTACGACTTCGCGAGCACGTTGCGCACGCCGGCGCACTCGAACACCGCGCGCATGCTGCCGCCCGCGATGACGCCCGTACCGTCGGACGCCGGCTGCATGTACACCTTGGAGGTGCCGTGCTTGCCGACGACCGCGAAGTGCAGCGTCGAATTGCGCAGCGGCACGTTGACGAGGTTCTTGCGGGCCTGCTGCATCGCCTTCTGGATCGCGACCGGCACTTCACGCGCCTTGCCGTAACCGAAGCCGACGCGGCCGTTACCGTCGCCCACCACCGTGAGCGCGGTGAAGCCGAACTGCTTGCCGCCCTTCACGGTCTTGGACACGCGGTTGACGGTCACCAGCTTTTCGATGAATTCGTCCGCCGCCGCCATTTTTTCGATTCTAGCCATTGCTGCTCCTGGAACCTTGTGCGGCTCAGAACTCGAGGCCGGCTTCGCGCGCGGCTTCGGCAAGCGCCTTGACGCGCCCGTGATACTTGAAGCCCGAACGATCGAAGGCAACCTGGCTCACGCCCTTGGCCTTGGCACGCTCGGCGATCGCCTTGCCGACGGCCTTTGCAGCCTCGATGTTGCCGGTGCCCTTCAGGCCCTCGGCGACGTCCTTCTGCAAGGTCGACGCAGACGCGATGACCTTCGACTCGGGGTCGAAGATCTGCGCGTAGATGTGCTGCGCGGTGCGGTGCACGCTCAAGCGCGTGACGCGAAGCTCCAGGATCTTCGCGCGACTGCGGCGGGCTCTCTTCAGACGACTGACTTTCTTTTCCATCGCGGCACCCATTACTTCTTCTTCGTTTCCTTGAGCTCGATGCGCTCACCGGAATAACGAACGCCCTTGCCCTTGTAAGGCTCGGGGGGACGGTAGGAGCGGATTTCCGCAGCCACCTGGCCAACCTGCTGCTTGTCGGCGCCCTTCACGACGATTTCCGTCTGCGTCGGCGTCTCGATCGTAATGCCTTCCGGCACGTCGTACTCGACGGGATGCGAAAAGCCGAGCGTCAGGTTCAATTTCTTGCCCTGGGCCGCGGCACGGTAGCCGACGCCCACGAGCTCGAGCTTCTTTTCGTAACCCTGCGACACGCCCTGCACCACGTTCGCGAGGTGCGAACGCAGCGAGCCGGCATGCATCAGCGACTCCTTGTTGCGCTCCGCGATTTCGATGCGGACGTCATTGCCTTCCTGCACCAGGCTCAGGCCCGGACGCAGCGCCAGCTTGAGCGCGCCCTTGGCGCCCTTGACGGTGACGGTGCTGCCGTCGACCGCGTGGGTCACGCCCTTGGGCAGCGTAACCGGCCTTTTTGCAACTCGTGACATGGTCTTGGTCCTGTTCCTTGCGCCGTGTCTTACGACACGATGCAGAGCACTTCGCCGCCGTGACCGCCGGC
>JAPLSF010000213.1 GCA_026398785.1 Pseudomonadota bacterium
GTCAACCGATTGTCGGTCGTGCAGCCGATGCTGATCGCCGATCCCGCGCCCCTGACGCGACGGTTGCTGGCACAGACGCAGCGCCCGTATGCGCTGACACTGATTACCAACGCAACGTCGCACACGCTGCAGGTGACGGAGCGGCGGTCGCCCGCGTTCGGGGCGCCCACGACGGAAAGACCGCTGAGCCTCGCCTGGCCGCGCAACGTCTTTTCGTTGTCGCACGTGGCGTTGCCGTTTCCGCCCGACGATCCGCTCTATGGCTTCGCCGCGCCGGCATCGAACCGGCACATACAACTGGGCAGGCTCGAGATCCGCGGCGAGAACGGCGTGCTGAACGTCCCGAACTGGATGCTGACCCGCCAGCGCAGCAACCCATTTCATTCCTACGTCGTCGAACGGATCGAGTCCTTCATGGCGGCCGCGCCTCAAAACCAATGATCAAAGGGGATCCGACCATGGCCGAAACGCCCGCCGCTGTCAGCCCATCGCCGCCGCCGCTCAAGCCGCCGCGTCGCAGCTTCAGGTCGTTCTTCTGGGGCAGCCTGATCGGCGCGCTGATCCTGATCGGGCTCTATACGATGTTCATGCTGTGGTGGAGCTATTCCGAAGGCGAGCGCGCCGGAGTGTTGCAGAAATTCTCGAAGCGCGGCTGGATCTGCAAGACGTACGAAGGCGAGGTCGCGCAATACGTCGTGGGTGGCGTCGCGCCGCAGATCTGGAATTTCAGCGTGCGTGACCCCGCTTTGGCCGAGCAGCCCGCACCTGCTGCGCCACCGTCCACGCAGCCCTGATGGTCAGCGAACTTCGTCCACCCTGACCCATGCCGAGTACTGCGTCAGATCGGCACGTGTTCCCCAGGTGACGAGCCCGCTGTTGGAGCCGCCGGAGCTGTCGGTGGAGCCGCCGATCTGCAGCCATTCGCCGAGTCTTCCGGTCACCGTCGTATTGACGCTGCCGGTTGCTACGGGCGCGTTACGGCCTGCACCTGTCAACCGCTGCTGACGCGACGAAATTTCGAGCGTCACGCGGTCACCGTTGACGCGCGGTGTAGCGTAAAAGCCGGTCTGCACGTCGCGGAATCCGGTCGACTGCGTAACGACCGGCGGGTAATGCGCCCCGCCCAAGACCGTCGTGGACGTAAACGGGCGCGATTGTCCGAGTGACACGTAGGTCTCATAGCCTTCGAGTGCCTGCACGCTCGAGACGTTGCGTATGTCGTCGCTCGCCGTGCCACTGCGGACGACGACCTGTCCGCCGGCGCTGGTCGCGGGCGGGCGATTGACGCCGACCTGCACGTCACCCGACCCGATCGTGCCGGAGCCGCGCACCGAGGTGCCGCTGCGCTGCGCACTCGTGGCCTGGCCGACCGTGATCAGCAGTTGACGTGGTGCACGGTCGAGACTCGCGACGGCTTCCTGCAGCTGCCTGAGCGTCGCCGCATCGGCGCGTACGAACAGCACAGCGCCGGTGCCGGTGATGGCCGAACCCTGCGGCACGAGCGGTTGCAGGATCGGCAGCAGGTCTTCCGCCGTGCGGTGGTGCAGTGAAATCGTTTCGAGCGACTCTGCCTGCACGACCGGAGCGACGGCCAGCACGACGCTCAGGAAGCCGGCACACAGTGCCGGCAAGACGAAGACAGGTCGCGCAGCGTGTGTCATGCGAGCGCTCGCTCAATGGTCGTGACGAGCAGGTCCATGCCCGCGGGCTCCTGGTCGTGCCGGCAGACGAAGCGCTGGTCAGGCCCAAGCTTGTAGTACCGGAACGGACCGCGATCGAGCGCAGCGACCGCCACCTCGGGCAGCCGTGCGAACAGCATGTTGATCTCAACCTTGCCGACCAGCTCGACGCCCCGAATGGCCTGCAATCGCTGGGCGAGCCGGGACGCGCTGGCATTGGACTGGCGTGCTCGCTCGAGCCAGCGGTCGTCGGCGAGGTAACGCGCCAGCTGGGCAGACAGGAAGCGTGCCTTCGACACGACCTGGCCGCCACGTTTCATCAGGAACGGCACCCGCGCAGCCACTGCGGGATCGAACACGAGCACGGCCTCGGCGTTCATCGCGCCGTTCTTGGTCGCCCCGAACGACACGACGTCGATGCCGGCACGCCACGTCATCTCGGCTGGACTGCACCCGAGTGCGGCGATAGCGTTGGCGAAGCGCGCGCCGTCGAGATGCACCAGCAGTCCGTGGCGATGCGCAACCTCGCTCAGGTCCCGCAACTCCGCGATTGAATACAGCGTGCCGAAGTCCGTCGGTTGCGTCAGGTTGAGCGCGAAAGGCTGCACGCGCGTCGCGTTGCCGCGGCCCGCCAGCGCGATCGCCTCATCGAGCGCGGCCGCCTGCAGCTTGTAGCCGTCGCCGGCGAGGCCGACGAGTTTTGCGCCGGTGAACAGTTCGGCAGCGCCGCACTCATACACGTTGATGTGCGCCGTCTCGTGGCAGTAGATCGCACCGTACGGATTCGCCAATCCGGCCAGTGCGACGGCATTGGCGCCCGTGCCGGTCGCCAGCGGGAATGCCGCCAGCCCGTCGTGTTCGAACGCGTGTCGAAACCTGGCGGTCATCGCGTGCGTGAAGTCGTCGTCGCCGTACGGGGCGGCCGTTCCGCGGTTTGCGGCCACCAGGGCTTCGAGCAATTCGGGTGCGACGCCACCGACGTTGTCGCTGCGGAAATCGTAAACTTCGACGCTCATTGGACGCGTGAATGGACCTGTGACCGTGCACATCCTACTTGAGACCGGGCGGCTGCGGCTGCGGCGATTCGTTCCCGCTGACGCCGACCTGCTGGTGGCATTGGATGCGGATCCGGAGGTGATGCGCTACATCACCTACGGCCAGCCGACGCCGCGTTCGGCTTATGTCGAAACCTACCTGCCGCGCTGGTTCACCATCTACGAGGCACAGCCGGGAATGGGGTATTTCGCTGCCGAACGCCGTGACACGGGCGAGTTCCTGGGCTGGTTCCACCTGCGCGACGACCGTATCGAGCCGGAGTACGTCGAACTGGGTTACCGATTCCGGCGCTCAGCCTGGGGTTATGGGTTTGCAACCGAGGGTGCCCGCGCGTTGCTGAAGCACGGATTCAGCGGGCTGGGCCTCGCAAGGATTTCGGCCCGCACGCTGCTCGGCAATCGTGCCTCGCAGCATGTGATGGAAAAGTGCGGGCTGCGGCGCGTCGGCGAATTCACTTACGCCCAGGACGTCATCGATGGCCGCAGCGAGGAAGAGCGTGCGGCCGTGAAATACGCGATCACGCGGCCTGAGTGGGACGCGCTTTCGCGCTGAGGAATTTCTCGCAGTTCGTGCGGCCCACATCTTTCTCCGGCAGCTTGCGGCAGATCTCACCCGTGCGTGCGCGCAGGGTGTCGAGCACCTTCGCGGCTGCACCGGTCTGGCCCCATTCCAGCAGCTTGGTGTCGAGTTGCTCGAGCCGCATGCGCGTGCGCTGGTAGAAC
>JAPLSF010000287.1 GCA_026398785.1 Pseudomonadota bacterium
GTCGAAGTCGGCCGAGCCGTTCAGGCGGGTGCGCTCGTAACCGTAGACCGCGTTGACGCGATCCTCGACGATCGGAAACAGGTCCGTATGCACGATCGACGTGAACGTGCCCTGCCGGCTGTCGTTCTTGCGCTCGTCGTATACAGCTGATCCGCGCAGGCGCAGCCGATCCATCGGGCGGGCGCTGACCGCGAGGTCCGCGCGCGTCACGCTCACGTCGCCGTTCAGGTTCGAGAACGGCAGCGGATCGACTGCGATGTTCGGGTTGATCGTGTACGGGTTGAAGCCTGTTTCCTGCGTGCTCTGGCCCATGGCTCCCGACAAGGTGACGGCCATGTTCCAAGGCAGGCCGAACCAGCCGAACGACACCGCGACCTCGTTGTAGAGATTGTCGGGCTCGAGCGACATCCGCCCGGCGTCACCGCCAGGGGCAGCCGCGTTGAACGGATTGTCGAACTCGAAGCTGGCAGCCTTCGTGTCGTAGATCGATGCGAAGTAGCCGAGCTGCGCGAACCAGTGCTTGCCCTGGTAGCGCACGTCCGCATTGATGCGATCGGTCGAGTCGTCGATCGGCCGCAGCATCTCGGTCGAGACGCTGCCGAACGAGCCATAGCGCGGTCGCGTGCCGCTGCGCTCATCGCGCTTGTAGTCGAGCACGAACGTCCACTTGTCGCCGAGGAAGTAGCGGCCGTTCGCGCCATAGCGGTCGCGGTCGTAACCGACGTCCACGGGGCGCAGGCTGGTGCCGAGCGACGTCATGCCCGCCGTGCTGCCGGCGCGCACCCAGCCGCCGGGCAGCGTGAGATCGGTGCTGCCGATGCCTTCGAAGGGTGTCTCGCCGGTGTCCGAGATGCGGTGCGGGATGCGGTCGTAGAACAGGCCGAACTCGTAGTTGCCCTGCTTGCCGCCTTTGATCGCGGCTGCGCGCGAGTCGAGGCCGAGGTCGAGCAGCTCGTAGTCGAGGTGGTAGCCGGAGTCGAGGGCAACGCCGCCCTCGGCGTTGGCAACGACGTATCCGCCATCCTGGTCGAGTCCGGTGTAGTCACCGAACTTGGCGCTCGAATCATCGAGGTAGCCTGCGCCGATCTCGACGTCTGATCTGTGCCCATTCGCAAACGTGCACTTGCTGCAGGCCCACGCAGAGGTGTCAGGCGCAGGCGATTCTTCCGCCTGTACCCCTGAACTCGCCGCGAGGAGAACGGCGGCGACCGCGATCGAGAGTTTATGGTTGCGTTGTTCCATGGCGGTCACCGTGTCAGCGACGAACCCGAGGGATGGTTCGATCCGTGCACCTGCGAGTGGCAATTCATGCAGCTGCCCAGCGCGAGCGCGGTGGTCGGCGAGGCATTACCGGGCAGGCCCGACGGCCCATACGCAAAGCTCGGGTGACCCTGCTGCGAGTGGCAGGACTGGCACAGCAGCGGGGCGCGCAGCTTGACCATGCCGGGATTGCTGGAGCCGTGCGGCGCGTGACAACTCGAGCAGTCCTCGGTGACCGGCTGGTGCTCCCACAGCATCGGGCCGCGCTTCTCGGCGTGGCACTCGTAGCAAGTGTCGTTGATCGTGGCGCGTACAAGCTGCTTCTGTGCGGTGGTGCCGTGCGGCGCGTGGCAATCGCTGCAGGCGATCTTGCCCTGGCGCACCGGGTGCGCGTAGACCTTGAGGAACTGGCTGCGCTCGGCGACGTGGCAGGTGTAGCAGACCTCCGCCTGCGTCGCCCTGGTGAGCACCGCGTCCTTTGCCTTGTGGCTGTCGTGGCAGGCAGCGCAGGGGACGTTGTTCGTATCGTGCGGCCCCACATGCCAGTTCGCGGCGGCAGTCTGCTCGTGACAACCCAGGCACATCGCGTTCTGCACGCCGACGGGCGTATCGGCCGCGCGGCCAAACTTGATCATCGACGGGCGCGACTCGCCTTTCTTGACGCGCTTGGCGTGGTTGCCGCCTGGACCGTGGCAGGCCTCGCACTGCAACCCGCCCTTGCCGAACGGCGTGCGCGCGTCGGTCGGCTGCGCGTGCGCGGTGTGGAAGATGTCGTTGACCTCGGGGCCTTCGTGGCACGTGAGGCAGGTGTCGGCACCTTTCGCGCTGTACGGTGCGCCGGCGTTCGGCGCTTTCTCCGGTACCCCGGCGAACGCGAGCAGGGGTCCCAGACCCAGGCCGATGAGCAGCAGTCCTCGCGGGAACGCTTGCGATAACTTCATGTCGGTGCGTCCGTCTGTCTTGGGGTTGCGCATCAGTTGTTGTACTGGAACTGGCCGACGCCGTGCGTGACCTTCACGTCGACCGGCCTGCCGGGGCCATGGCAGCCGGCACAGGCCTCCACCGGTGCCGCAGGCGTCGCACTGCCGGCGTCCTTCACCGCACTGAACGAACCGCCGTTCAATTCCATGTGCTGCTTTGCCGTGACGCTGCTGTGGCACGCAGAGCACGCCGTGCTGGCAGGCGTAATCGCGATGTCGCCGGTCGGCGTCGAGCGGTCAGGCCCGGCGTCGAATGTCGTCGCAATGGCCGTCGCGGAACTCGGCGGGTAGTAGGTGTCGGGCAGATGACAGCCTTCGCAATTGTTGAGCTTGCCGGGATACCTGACCGAACTGAAGTCGTATCCCGTGTTGTTGTAGCCGCAGACTTTGTAATTGGCGGCGTGGATCGCGTGGACCATGTACTTCAGGTCAATCGACTGATCATCCAGCGTGCCAGTGACGATTTCGCAACTGGACCCCGCGACGCGGCGGTTGATGTCCGTCGCGTTCGGGTTGTGGCAGGTTGCGCAGAGTCCGACGTTGCCGGTGCGGCTGTTGCCGTGCAGCGTGAGTTCCTGGTGGCAGTCGTTGCACTTGGTGATGTCCACGATCTTGCGGT
>JAPLSF010000343.1 GCA_026398785.1 Pseudomonadota bacterium
CGGGAACCTGCCTCAGCTCCAGGAATTCGAGGTCGTCGCGCTCGAGCTGCTGGTGCAGGCGCTGAGCCACGAATCGGCACCCGTCAGCACCGAGGCGGCGTGTTCCGAGCGGGAGGCGAGGCGGCTCGTCTGCGAGGCCTACGCCACGATCAGTTACGCCCCCGACGACCAGGTCAACGAATCCCCTGTGTGTCTGGGCGTGATCGGCGGCAGCGCCGCCGTGATCGATCGCGCCGAGGCGGTGAACGCCGCGAAGGACGAATTGCGCGAGCGTTGCAAGGCGTTGAGCCACCTTCGCGTGCGCATCCCGGTCAAAGACGGCAAGGGCGGACGCGTGGTGAAATCGCTGCCGCTGGTACGCGTGATTCTGCGCGAACTGCAACGCAGCGAGCTGAGCCTGCTCGCCGCCTACCGCCAGATCCCGATCCTCACCGGCCGCGTCAAGCGCGTGGCCTACACGCGCGCGCGCACGCGTGCCGTGTATCGCAAGGACCCCGCCGCGATCACCCTGCTGCTGCAGGGCCAGGACCGACCCGGCACCGACAACGACCTCGCACGACTGAAGCGGCTGCCCGCAAGCGAAACGCACTTAGCCCTGGTCAAGGAGCACTACGCCAACGTGCGCGCCAACGTGTGGTTTCACGGACTGGACAGCCGCAGCCGCGGTCGCGTGCTGGTGAGCGCCGAGCTGCCGCTGCTCTACCCGCTCGGACGCTCGAAGGAGATCCCGGAGATCAAGTACCCGACGGCAGCGGAGGAGGGCGCCTCACTCCCCACCCGGGAACGCGCCGGCAAGCTCGAAACCGAACCGTTCCTCACCACGCTGCCCGTCCATCGCTACCGGCCGGACCGTCGCCGCACAGCGGGCCGCTGACGGCCGTCACCACGAGTTGGTGCGGCTCAGGTCCGATAGCTCGGATCCAGACGCTCGAGCTTGCGCAGCAACGCCGGCCAGGCCAGCGCCGAGCCGAGGCCCGCGGTCGCCGTCTTCATCACCTGTGCCATGCCCTGCAGGATGGCGGGGTTCACGTGCACGAGTTCTCCGCCGGCCTGCGCATCGATCTGGATGCGGCACGCGCTCTCGAACACGTACATGAACAGGAACGCATCCGGGATCGTGCTGCCCACGGTCAGCAGCCCGTGGTTGCGCAGCATCAGGTAGTTGGCGGCACCGAGATCCGCCTGCAGGCGCGACTTCTCGTCGTCGCGCAGGGCCACGCCTTCGTAGTCGTGGTAGGCGAGCGATCCGAGCACGAAGGTCGACTGCTGACTGATCGGCAGCACGCCGCATTTCTGCGCGCTCACCGCCACACCCGCGCGCGAGTGCGTGTGCAGCACGCAACCGGCGTCCTCGCGCACCGCGTGGATTGCGCTGTGGATCACGAACCCGGCCGGATTGACCGGGAACGGCGAGTCACTGAGCTTGCGGCAGTCCTGGTCCACCTTCACCAGCGACGAAGCGGTGATCTCGTCGAACATCAGCCCGTACGGATTGATCAGGAAATGGTACTCGGGCCCCGCAATGCGCGCACTCACGTGCGTGAACACCAGGTCGCTCCAGCCGTAAGCCGCCACCAGCCGGTAGCAGGCAGCGAGGTCACAACGCAGCTGCCATTCCTCGGCACTGACGCCGTCCCTGAGCGAAGCGATCTGCATGCGAGTCTCCTCATGAACCACGGATAGGGTCGCGCTGGCGCGGCCAGTGTAGACGCGCTCGTCTCCACGATCATCCCTGACCCCGAACCCGACCCAACCCGCCGTCCAACCACCGCGCCCCAGCGTGACGGAGCGCGGCCCATCGGCGCTGCTGCTGCAGCGCGACAGAAATCGCGGGAACGATTTTTAAACCGTCGCAGGCGGGCCCGAAGGGCGAGATCCATGGACGGATTGAGTAACAGGCGCAGCCTGCGTCTGCCTTCAATCCCCCTGCCTTCAGTCTTCTGCCCCCGCTTTCGCTACACTCGGCCCCAACAGGGAGAGAGAGCCGCGTGAACGGGCCACAGGACGGGGAGGGCGAAGGCGCCTGGACCAAACTGACCCGCCGCAAGCTGGTGCAGTGGGGCATTGCCTATGCCGCGGGTGCGTGGGGCTTCCTGCAGGGCGTGCAGTTCCTGGCCGAGGCCTTCGGGTGGTCGAGCCGCGTGCTGCAGCTCGGGACCGTGGCCGCGCTGATCGGGCTGCCCATCGTGCTCATCATCGCCTGGTATCACGGTGACCGCGGCGAACAACGCGTCACCCGCACCGAGCTTGCGATCGTCACCCTGCTGTTTCTGCTCGGCGGCGGCCTGTTCTGGCGTTACCAGAGCACGACTGAGGAGTCACCGACCACGACGAACGAAGCCGCTGCGCCAGTGGCCGCAGCCACGGATGCGAAGCCGACACCCACCCCGACCGCCGACGCAGGTCCCTCCATCGCTGTATTGCCGTTCGAGAACCGCAGCGACGAGCATGCGGATATCTTCTTCGTCGACGGCATTCACGACGATATCCTGACGCAGCTCACCAAGATCGGCGCGATGAAAGTCATCGCGCGCACATCGAGCGAGCAGTTCCGCGATACGAAGCTCACGAGCCGCGAGATCGGCGAAAAACTCGGCGTCAATCGAGTCCTGGAAGGCGGCGTGCAGCGCGCCGGCGATCGGGTCCGGATCACGGTGCAGTTGATCGACACCGCGACTGACGCTCACCTGTGGGCCGAGACCTACGATCGCGAGCTCACGGCCACCAACATCTTCGCGATCCAGAGCGAGGTGGCCACGTCGATTGCGGCAGCGCTCAATGCCACGCTCTCGCCGGCCGAGCGCAGCCGCGTTAACGTCATCTCGACGCGCAACCTCCAGGCGTGGGAGTCCTACCAGCTCGGCAAACAGCGCCTGGCGAGTCGCAATAGCGTGAACCTGACGGAAGCCGAGCGATACTTTGTCGCGGCCATCAGACTCGATCCGCAGTTCGCCGTGGCCTATGCGGCGTTGGCCAAATCGTTACTGCTGCAGGCTTTCTACGGTGGCGCCTCGCGGGCCGACATGCTGGCGCGGGCCGAGCGCGAGGTCGGCAAGGCGCTGGCAATCGACCCGGACCTCGGTGAAGCGTGGGCGGCTTCCGCCACGATCGCAAGTTGGCGCGGCCAGCATGACCACGCTGAACAGATGCTCGAGCGAGCCATGGCGGTCGATCCGAATAGCGCATCGGTGAACCAGGCGTACAGCCTGCTTCTTGCCGACAAGCCGGGACGCATCGAGGATGCGCTGGTGCATGCGCGGCGTGCGGCGGAACTGGACCCGCTGGCGCCGGAGATCCAGTTTTCGTTGTCGAGCCTGCTGGATGCCACCGGGCGCTTCGAGGAGGCAGGCGAGCGTGCGCGCCGCGCGCTCGCGATCGATCCAGGATTCGTTCCCGGCTACGTGGAGCTGGGAGTCCTGGCGGCGTATGCGCGCAACAGGCTGGAACTGGCCGTCCCGTTGCTGACGAAAGCAGCGGAACTTGATCCCGGTAACCCCGGCCCCAGCTTTTTTCGCGCTATGGTGCTCGTCGACTTGGGCGAAACCGCGAAGGCGCACGACTTTATTCAAGTGGCGGAGAAGCAGTGGCCGAACGTGGTCGAAGTCGACATCACCTCGGCGCTTGTCCTCGCGGCCATGGGTCAACAGGGCGAGGCAGGTCGGTATGCCAGGAAGGCTCTCGTCGCCCAACCCCGCTACAGGGAAGCGCTGTCGCTGCTTGCGTATGCCGACCTGGAGGCAGGAAGGCCGCGTTCGGCCTACGACCGCTATGTGCGCGCTTTCCCCGAACTGGTCAGGAACGCCGGGCAGCCGCTCGTCGACAAATATAACTACGCCCCCGCGATCGAACTCGCGGCGATCCTGCAGCAGCTGCATGACAATGAGCGAGCGGCCATTCTGCGCGATGGCGCGAGTGAGTTCATTCGCCAGATTCCGCGGCTCGGCTGGCAGGGGTCGGGAATCGCCGACGCGCGGATTCACGCCGTGGCCGGCCGGCGAGCCGAGGCGCTGGCAGCGTTGCGCCAAGCCGAAGCAGCAGGCTGGCGTGGCCCCTACTGGCAATATGCGCGTGACCTGGATCCGACCCTCGCCTCGATCCGCAACGAACCCGAATTCAAGGCCGTGTTCGCCGACATCGAGCGCGACATGGCTGGTGCAGTGGGGCATTGCCTACGCCGCGGGTGCCTGGGGACTTCTGCAGGTGCTGCAGTTCCTCGCCGACACCTACGAGTGGCCGAGCCAGGTGCTGCGGCTCGTCACTCTCGCGTTCGCAGTTGGTCTCCCCATCGTCGTGACGCTCGCCTGGTTTCACGGCGATCGTGGGCACCAGCGTGCCACCCGTGCGGAACTCGTGATCCTTACGCTGCTGCTTCTGCTCGGCGCTGGTGCGCTCTGGCTCTACGGGCAGCGCAGCCATCCGATTCCGCCAACCGTCACGGCCGCCAGATCCGCGGACACGCCAGCCGCTGCAGAGGAACGTCCCTCGATCGCCGTGTTGCCGTTCGAGAACCGCAGCGACCAGGAGAAGGACACTTTTTTCGTGGACGGCATTCACGACGACATCCTGACGCAGCTCACCAAGATCGGCGCGATGAAGGTCATCGCGCGCACGTCCGTCGAGCAGTTCCGCGACACGAAACTGTCGACGAAGGAGATCGGCGAGAAGCTCGGCGTGACGCGGGTCCTCGAAGGCAGCGTGCAGCGCGCCGGCGACCGGGTCCGGGTCACGGCCCAGCTGATCGATGCGACGAGCGACGCCCACCTGTGGGCCGAGTCCTACGATCGCGAGCTGACGGCCGCCAACATTTTCGCGATACAGAGCGAAGTCGCCACCTCGATCGCCTCCGCACTCGAGACCACGCTGACCGCCGCGGAGAAAGCGCGAGTCAACATCATTCCGACGCGGAACCTCGCAGCCTGGGAGGCGTTCCAGCTCGGCCGGCAGCGCATGGCGCGGCGCACCGCCGGCACCCTTGCCGATGCAGAGCAATTCTTCCAGCGGGCGATCGACCTCGATCCGAGGTTCGCGCTGGCCTACGCGGGGCTGGCGGACTCGCTGACCTTGCAGATCGAGCATGCAGGTGCGCCGCCCGAAGCCACCCTCGCCAGGGCCGACGTAGCCGTCGGGACTGCCCTGGAACTCGACCCGAACCTGGCCGAGGCGTGGGCGGCGTCTGCGCTCATCCGCACCTTTCGGAACCAGTACGATCGTGCCGATCCCCTGTACCGTCGCGCGATCGCACTGAACCCGAACTATGCCGCCGCCTACCAGCGATTCAGCAGGAACACCGGAGGTCTCGGTCGCCGTGACGAAGCGCTGGCGGCGGCGGAGAAGGCCGTCGAACTCGATCCACTGTCTGCCATCGTCAATACGGATGTGGGCCGGGCGCTGATGTCGGTCGGGCGTTTCGACGAG
>JAPLSF010000016.1 GCA_026398785.1 Pseudomonadota bacterium
CAGCTGGCGGCGGCGCCGCGCGAATCGCATACGTCGCTGGTACTCGCCGAGTTCCTGGCCCAGCGCGGGCCGCGCTGACGACACGCGAATCGGCCATCAGGCGGGCGCCTCGTGGCGCTAGCCGCGCTCGTACGCGCGGCGCACCTCTTCGGCGAGTATCGCGATGCCGGTGCGCACGCTCTCCGGCGGTTGCGCATAGCTCAGGCGCAGGCACTCGTGCTGATGCGGGTCGTCCTGCGCGACGCCCGGGAAGAAATGATGTCCCGACAGCACGAGCACGTCGCGCTGCTTCAGTCGCAGATAGAGCTCTTCGCTCGGGATCGGCAGGCCCGGGAACCACAGCCACAGGAAGAACGCGCCTTCGGGGCGGTGAATTCGCAGTGGCAGGCCGGCGCAGGCTGCGCGCAATGCCTTGACGGCAGCGGCACTGTGCGCCGCGTAATGCGGGCGCACGTGATCGCGGCAGAGCCTGGCAAGTTCACCGCTGCGCAGCAGCGGCTCGACGATGACCGGTCCGGTCGACGGTGGCGCGAGTGCGGCCGTCGCGTTGAACGCGGTCAGTGCCTCGATGATGGATTCGTCCGCCACGACGATGCCGGTGCGCGCGGCCGGTAGTCCCAGCTTGGAGAGGCTGAGGCACAGCACGACGTTGGGATTCCACAGCGAGTCGAGATGCTCGTGCTGAATGGCAGGGAAGGGCAGGCCGTAGGCCGCGTCGATGATGAACGGCACCTTGTGCGCGCGGGCGATTGCATCGAGGCGCTGCAACTCGTCCAGCGTCAGCACGTTGCCCGACGGATTGGTGGGGCGCGACACGCACAGGGCGCCGATGTCGGCAGGCACGTCGAGCCGATCGAAGTCCACGTAGTACTTGAAGCAGCCCTCATCCAGCTCGCGGATGCCGGCGGGCTGTGCGAGCAGCATGCCCGGCGTGAGGCCGACGTCGGCGTAACCGATGTACTCCGGTGCGAGCGGCAGCAGGATGCGGGAATAGCCGCCGTCGGTGCGCTCGCCGGCAAACAGGTTGAACAGGAAGAAGAACGCCGACTGGCTGCCGCTCGTGAGCCCGACATTGCCGGCCGTCACCGGCCAGCCGAATTCATCGCGCAGTGATAGCGCGACGGCCTCGCGGAACCCGAGATCGCCTGCTGGTGCAGAATATCCCGCGATGAATCGGCCGAACTGGGCAGGGTCCGCTGCGATTTCCATGAGCCGCCGCCGGTAAACGGCTTCGACCGGAGCGATGCGCGCTGGATTGCCGCCACCGAGCATGCGGATGTCGGCTGCGCCCGCACGCGCCATGGCGGAGCCCAAGTCCGCCATGAGTTCGAGCGCGCCCGTGGGCCGCGCCATGCGCCCGCCAAACAGCGTGCCGAACTTCCTCATGTAGACTCGCCGCCTGCGTGAATTCGCGGCGCATCATACGGCAATCTTCATGGGCGGCATCCGGGCGATCATCTTCGATCTCGACAATACCCTGTGGGACGTCTGGCCGGTCATCGTGCGCGCCGAACACGCTATGCACGACTTCCTGGCGCGCCACTATCCGCGGGTGACCGAGCGACATGACCTGCGCTCGATGCGCGACGTGCGTGCCCGCATGGCAATCGACCACCCTGCAATGCGGCACGACTTCACCTGGTTGCGCCTCGAGGCCCTGCGCCTGCACGCGCGTGAGGCCGGGTACCCCGAGACGATGGCCGACCACGCGTTCGAGGCGTTCTACCGGGCACGCAACGAGGTGACGCTCTACGACGATGTGCGTCCCGCACTCGAAAACCTGGCGCGCGACTATCGCCTGTTCTCGCTCAGCAACGGCAATGCCGACCTCTCCTTGTGCGGCATTGGCCAGTACTTCGAGCTGGGCCTGGCGGCGCGTGATGCGGGCATGCTCAAGCCCGACCCGCGAATCTTCGGGATCCTGCTCGAGCGTGTCGGGCTCGGTGCCCACGAGGTCGTGCACGTCGGCGACGATGCGGAGGCCGACGTCGAAGGCGCGCGCGCCGCGGGCGTGCTGCCGGTCTGGTTGAACCGCGAAGCCACCGCATGGCCGCGTGCATCGGAGCCACCGGAGTTCACCATCCGCGGGCTCGATGAACTTGCCGCAGCGATCGCCAGGGCAGCTCAGGCCCGCGCGAGCACGTAGTCCAGCACCGCTGCCTGGTCATCGAGCGGCAAACACGGCAGATCGCCGCGCGCGGCAAAGGTCGCGGCGGCGTCGGTCGCCACCGCCAGGATGCCCGCGTCCTCGAAAGCCAGCGGCGTCTGCCCGCAACTGGTGCGATACACCTCGAGCCGCAGGCTCACCTCGCGCTTGAAACCCTCGACCAGCACCAGGTCGCAGGGCGCCAGCTTCGACAGCAGGTCCACCAGCGACGGCTCCGGCGCGCCACGATGCTCGTGCATCAGTGCCCAGCGCTCGGCCGATGCCACCAGCACTTCATGCGCGCCGGCCCCGCGATGCAGGTGGCTGTCCTTGCCGGGGCGATCGATATCGAAGGAATGATGCGCGTGCTTGATCGTCGACACACGCAGTCCGCGTTGCGAGGCGAGCCGCACCAGCCGGGTGACCAGGTGCGTCTTGCCGGAGTTCTTGCGACCCACGATGCCGAAGACTTTCATGCTGCGCCGCCGTTGAACGATTCACGCATGGTACCCATCCGTGCGCTGGATCGCAGAACACACTGTCTGCCCCTTGAAAAGTTCTTGCGACTGCCGGTAGTTTCAGCTGCGTAGATCAAAGTTCGCGGCGACGCGATCTGTTAGCAGGCGCGATCGCTGGCTGCCAAAGGCAACGCAGAGGGACGCGGCATGACGGACGACCCGACGATCGACGTGCGCAACTTGCGGGAGTTCTTCCGCGATTCGGTCCATGCCGCGCTCGAGCGGCAACGGGTCGAGGTGGAGGACCACACCGAGCATTACGTCGTGAACCTGCTGACGATGTTCGCGCGCTCGGAAGCCCTGTTCGACGCCGCCTCCGGCCGGCCGCAGCTCAAGCCCCTGGCGCTGATGCTGGCAGAAGCGGGCGCAGCGCCCACGCGCGAAGAGCGCCTGCGCACGCTGCAGCGTCTCGGCGACGTTTCGTTGTTCATGGCCGGTTTTTTCGCGCAGAGCTTCGCGCGCAGGCTGGTCGACATCGACTATCACATCGCAATGGGTGGCCGCGCCTACGGCACGCTCGCCGACTCGTGCCGAACCGGTGCTCGCGGACGAGCGCTCGGCGTCGTCTTCACCGAGCTCGCGCAGAAGTTCCAGCGGCTCGTCGACGCGCTGAACGACGTGAGCGAGATGGCGCATCGCCACGATCACCGCGACGTGCTGCGCCAGTACGAGATCTGGCTCAAGACCCGCAGTCCGCGTGCGCACGGCATCCTGCGCAGCCTCGGTGTCGAGCCGTCCGTCGTGCCGACCGGGCGCAGTCCCAACTGAGCCGGACCCATGGCGTTGCTCGGGCAGATGCAGTCACTGCTTGCGGCGCTTTACGACGCGCCGGTCGAGTACGACGTGCACGACTACCTGATCACCGATCCGGCGCATGCCGCGGCTTTGCAGGAGTTGCCGTCACCGCCCGGGACCGAAGAGCAGCTGCTGATCGCCGCAACGGACGACGGCATGGAACTGGGCTTGTACCTCGATGCGGCCGTGCTGGAGCGGCTTGGCCGGCGCTGTCCGCTGATCGCGCTCGATGAATCGAACCTCGGCGACTACTGCACGGCGCTCGAGGGTGTCAGCCATTTCCACTACGTCACCTGGAGCACGGGCTGCGACCGCAGCGTGTCGCTGCTCGAACTCGAGCTGCAGGCCGAGGTGGACAAGTACGCGAGCGCGCTCAGCCTGCTGCTGGCGCAGCGTGAGGGACGCTTTCCGGGCGAGCTGTTCCAGCGGTTGTTCGCAAGCTGCCGGCTGCTGCCGCACCTGACGGCCGCGGAGCGAGACCGCTACACCGAAGCGCACCGTTGTGCCGCGCGATTCTGCGAGCGGCTGGAGACGAGATTCCTGCGCAGGCGACAGGCCCGCCCCGCCGCATTGCTCGCGGAGTTACGGTCGTTCTATCGGCTGGGGAGCCACGCCAAGCTCAGGCACGCGCTGCTCTTTGCGTGAGCGAGGTCGACCCGGGCATTCACCCGGTCGGGTCGTCGGATTCTCCGGTCTTGCGTTTCGTCTCGATCCATTTCGAGAGCTCGCGCAGGTCCAGTTTCTTCATTCGCGCCGTCTTGCCGAGTGACCCACTGTCGTAAGGGTTGTAGCCGACCTGCAGTCCCTTCGGGTTGTCCCGCACTGGATCAGCCCGTCCATGATCGTCGACTACGTCGAGTCCCGGATCGACCAAGGCGCGCAGGCGCTCGATGGCGCCGGCAGTATCGTCGGCCCGGAGAACGTCCTCGTTCGCCCATTGCCACGTAATGTTGCCGCGGTCGTCTTCAGCCAGACGACCGGGCTCGCGCGGCTCGGTCGCGGCCGGCGGCAGTGCCGGGAGGCCCGGCGGCTTGGATGCAGTTTCGTCGGCCATGGGGCTTCTTGCGGTCACCTGAAGGACGGACGTCGAACCTGATGTTACAAAATGCACAAGCCCGGCAATGTGAAATTCATCACGTTCTCGATCGAACGGCAGCCTCGGCGCGCTGCTCGGCCTGCAGGCGGGTCTGGGCCCAGATCAGTCCCGTGATCGTCTTGGCGTCCCGCAGCCGGCCATCTGCCGCCAGGGCCGCGGCCTCGGCCAGGGGCACCCAGCGCCTCTCGAAGACCTCGTGCTGCTCGGGAGTCGCATCGCACGGCGTCAGGCCGCGGGCCAGGAACACGTGGATGACCTCCGTCAGCACGCCGGGCGAACTGAAGAACTGTCCCAATGGATCCCAGAGCCGGGCGGTGACTCCCGCCTCCTCGGCGAGTTCGCGCTTGGCGCACTCGAGCGGCGGCTCGCGCTTGTCGATCTTGCCGGCCGGTAACTCCGTGATCCAGCCGCCGGCGGCATGCCGAAACTGGCGCAACAGGCAGACGCGGTTGTCTGCGTCCACGGCGACCACGACGGCGCCGCCGGGATGGTGGGCGATCTCGAGCTCCGCGACCGTGCCGTTCGGCAGCTTGACGCGCTCGACGTTGAGCTTGAGGACCTTGCCCCGGTAAACGTTGCGAATCCTGCCGGTCATTCGAATCCCCAAGCCGCCCAGCTGGCATTCTGCATTTGGTGCGGTGCACCATGCCAGCCCACCGTGTGGTAGCGTTGCGGGACAGCGGCAGCGGATGCCTGTCGCGGGGAGCAGGGGATGACCACGACGACGATCCCGGACGCGCTGCAGCGGCTGCGCACAGTACGCGCGCAAGCGCCTGCGTCGTTGGGCCAGACCGAAGCGCGTGTCGACGCCCATGATGGCGCTCCCGGGCAGCAGCTACATCCAGCCCGAGCCCAAGGGCGTCGTGCTGATCATCGCCCCCTGGAATTACCCGCTGTCGATGGTCTGCGCGCCGCTGGTGGGCGCGATCGCTGCCGGCAATTGCGCGCTGCTGAAGCCTTCCGAGATCACCAGCCACACGTCGGCCGCACTTGCCCGGATCATTCCGCGCTACCTCGACAACGATGCGTTCGCAGTGATCGAAGGCGGCGTGGCCGAGACCACCGAGCTGCTCGAACACCACTACGACCACATTCTCTACACGGGCAACGAGCGCGTGGCGCGCATCGTCATGACCGCGGCCGCAAAGCATCTCACGCCGGTGACGCTGGAACTCGGCGGCAAGAGCCCGTGCCTGATCGACAAGAGCGCCGACCTCGACGTCGCGGCGTCGCGCATCGCGTGGGGCAAGTTCATCAACGCGGGGCAGACCTGCGTCGCGCCGGACCACGTGCTGGTGCACAGGTCGGTGGCCGCGGAGTTCACGGACATCCTGGCGTCGAAGATCAAGCAGTTCTACGGCGACGACCCGAGCCAGAGCCCCGACTACTGCCGCATCGCCAGCGAACGTCACACGGCGCGGTTTGCCAAGCTGCTGCAAGGGCAGAAGATCCACACTGGCGGGCAGGTGGACGTGGCGAAGCGCTACGTCGCGCCGACGCTCGTGCTCGATCCGGATCCCGCGTCCGAGCTGATGCAGGAAGAAATCTTCGGCCCGGTGCTGCCCATCATCACCGTCGACGAGATGCACCACGCCATCAGGTTCGTGGCCGACCGCCCGAAGCCGCTGGCGCTGTACCTGTTCACCAGGAGCAAGGCACTCGAAGACGCCGTGCTCGAAAAGCTGAGTGCCGGCAGCGTCTGCATCAACGATGCGGTGATCTTCATGGTGTCGCCGGAACTGCCGTTCGGCGGCATTGGCAACAGCGGCATGGGTCGCTACACGGGCTGGTACGGCTTCGAGACGTTCAGCCACATGAAGCCGGTGATGAAGCGCAGCTTCCGCTTCGATGCGCCCCTGCGGTACCCGCCGTACAGCGACTTCAAGCGCAAGGTCATGGAACTCATCCGCTAGTTCGGGGAAGCAGCGGACGCTCGTCTGACCGGATTTTCAGGGCGGGGCGCGCGGATGACTGCGCCTACTTCGGCTGCAGCGGGAAACTGCCGAAAATATCGACCACCGCCGCATCGAGCACGGGCCCGAGGTTGTCCGTCGTCCGCTGCGTAACCCGGCCCAGGGCGAAGCCTTCCCACACCAGCTGCCGCCGCGCGGCGTCGACTACATCGATCCCGAGCGTGCCTTTGGTGTACTGGCGGATCTCGGTCTGCTGATACAGCGGCCAGGTGCTGTAAAAGCCCCGCCGGTGGCTATTGAAGTTGCGCGAGTGGATCGCCGGCGATTGCGTGACGCGAAGACGCTGATCGAGATCGGCGCTGAAGTTCACGAGCAGGTCAGGATTGGTGTCCGTGCGCTGCAGGCCGCGGGCCACCAGCTCGCGATCAGCCGAGGCCACCAGCTGTTGTGAAACCAGGGACTGGTAACCCGCACGATCCGTGGCGAGCGGTTCAATGAAGCCGAACGTGCGGAAGCTGGTGAAATCGACACTCGCATCGACGTTGCTGCGAATCGTCGGACCAGAGGCACAGCCAGCGACCACGAGCAAGCTCAGCAATGAGCAGGCGAGCAGCAGGCGTTGATGGGCATGTCGCTGGTTCATGATGAATCTCCCGGCTCGGCGATAATCAGGCAGGTCAGGCTAACAGAATGCCCGCTTTCAAGCAGGCAGGGGTTGCCAGTCGATAGCGCCGCTGCGGCTGGGGTAGCGGCCCTGGTTTGTCCAGCGCTGCACCGGGCCGCCGCCGAACAGTCAGCGGCTCTGCGCGTGGTACTCAAGGTTCGGCATCATGTCGACCGCGGTCGCCATGCGGTTCGACAGGTTGAAGAACGCGGCCACGGACGCGATGTCCCAGATCGAGCGTGCGTCGAAGCCCGCGGTGCGCAGGGCGGCTCGATCCGCCTCGACGATGGCGTCGGGTGAAACCGTCATCTTGTGAGCGAAGTCGAGCATCGCGCGCTGCCGCGGGGTGAGCAACGCCGCGCGGTAGTTCATGATCAGCAGCTCGCCGAGCGCGGGATCGCCCGAGAGTTCCCGCACCGCCTGGCCGTGTGCCACCTGGCAGTAGTAACAGCGGTTGGCCGACGACACGACCACGGCGATCATCTCGCGCTCGAGTTTGCTGAGCGGCGAGTCCTCGAGCATCAGTTCGTTGTAGAAGGCGATGAACGCGCGCAGCTTCTTCTCATCGAAGCTGTACGCAGCGAGCACGTTGGGCAAGAAGCCGATCTTGTCGTCGCAGACGCGGAAGTATTTCTGCAGGTCAGGCGGCAGCGACTCGCGCGGCAGCACCGGCAGGTCGAGCGCCGTCACGTGCGACGGCTGTGACGGGTATCGATCCGCCGGCGGTGCATCGCTGCTCATCGGGATTCCTTCCGTGCAGACGCAAGCGGTTACTGGTCGACGCGGTCGACCGAAGCCTGGCCGGAAATGCGCGCCCGGATGTGCGCCCACGACATGCCAATGCCGAGCAGCAGGCCGAGGCAGCTCAGCACCACCCAGGCCATCGTCGATTTATCGGCCGTGGAGAGCCAGCCCTGCCTGACCATCCACCAGATGATCGCGGCGAACAATGAGAGCAGGAGCACGACACCCGCGGTACCCATCGACGAGAACGTCGAACGGATGAAGAACAGCCAGGCGCCGAGCAGCAGGATGCCGGCGATCACCACCACCGGCTGGATCGGTGTCAGGTTCTGCTGCAGCCAGTGGTAGTACGAATGCCCGGTCGGGTTGAAGGTCAGGAAGACGATCACCAATGAAAACACCACGCGCATGATCACGCTGCCGAGGTCGAATTCGTCGCTGTTCCCTTTCGCCATTTCTTGTCCAATCCTCTTTGATCGAATCGACACCCCTTCAGGCCGGCATCTTACTAACCCCCACCGCCTATCCCCTAACCGCTTCCACTGGATATCCATACAGCTGCTGCCTATAGTGACTGCCTGCCATGCCGCTCTCCAGCAACGCCTTCGCCAAGCTGAACACCGCGCAGCGGGACGCCGTCGCGCACGGTGAGCCACGCGTGGGGGGCGGCCTGCTGGCATCACCGCTGCTGGTCATCGCCGGCGCGGGCACGGGCAAGACCAGCACGCTCGCGCACCGGGTCGCACGGCTGCTGCTCGCCGGCGTACCGCCCGAGCGGACGCTGCTGCTCACGTTCACGCGCCGGGCCGCGCTCGAGATGACCCGCCGTGCGCAGAGAGTCATGGCCGAGGCGCTCGCGGCCCAAGCGGGTTCGACGACGTGCGTGCCGGAGCACCTGCGCCTGCCGTGGTCCGGCACGTTCCACTCGATCGGCAATCGCCTGATCCGCGAATACGCGCCACGGCTCGGCCTCGATCCCGCCTTCAGCGTGCTCGACCGTGGCGATTCTGCGGATCTCATGGACGTCGTGCGCCACCGGCTCGGCTTTTCCAAGACGGTGAAGCGGTTTCCGCGCAAGGACACCTGCCTCGGCCTCTACTCGCATCGCGTGAACACGCAGCGCCCATTGCGCCACACGCTCGAGACGGCGTACCCATGGTGCCTCGAGTGGGAAGAGCAACTTACGGCGCTATGTCGCGCCTACGTCGAGGCCAAGCTCGAGCAGCAGGTGCTCGATTACGACGACCTGCTGCTCTACTGGCACGTCATGACGGCCGATCCGGCGCTGGCCGCTGAACTCGGCTCGCGCTTCGATCACGTGCTGGTCGACGAGTACCAGGACACCAACGTCGTGCAGGCCGAGATCCTGCTGCGGATGAAGCCCGATGGCGCAGGCCTCACCGTGGTGGGTGACGACGCGCAGTCGATCTACTCGTTCCGCGCCGCGTCGATCGAGAACATCCTGCAGTTCCCGGACCGTTTCACGCCGCCGGCCCGTATCGTCACGCTCGAGGAAAACTACCGCTCGACGCAACCGGTGCTCGACGTCGCCAATGCGCTGATGGCCGAAGGCGGCCGGCAATACCGCAAGCACCTGCGCGCCGTGCGCGGTTCCGGCGCATTGCCGCAGTACGTGACGGTGCTCGACGAGCAGGCGCAGGCCAGCTTCGTCGCCGATTGCGTGCTCGAAGCCCGCGAGCGTGGGGTCGACCTGCGACGGCAAGCCGTGCTGTTCCGCAACGCCGACCACAGCGACGTGCTCGAACTCGAGCTCATGCGCCGCAATATCCCGTACGTGAAATACGGCGGCCTCAAGTTCCTCGAAGCCGCGCACGTGAAGGACCTGCTCGCGGTATTGCGCTGGGCGGACAACCCGCGCAACCGCATTGCGGCGTTTCGCGTGCTGCAGCTGCTGCCCGGCATGGGCCCGGCGAATGCGCAGCGTGCGTGCGAGGCGTTCGAAGTCGCGGGATTCTCGTGGCCGGCGCTGGCGGCGCATCCGGTGCCGGCGGCAACGCGGGAAACCTGGGGTCCGCTGACTCAGCTGCTCGGCAGCATCGGCGCGGAGAACGCGCCATGGGAAGGGCAGGTATCGCGCGTGCGGCAGTGGTACGAGCCGCAACTCGAGCGCCTCTACGAGGCAGCGCAGGCGCGGCGCGGCGATCTCGACCAGCTCGAGCGCCTGAGCCAGCAGCACCACACGCGCGAAGCGTTCGTCACCGAGCTCACGCTCGATCCGCCGCAGGCCACGGGCGATCTCGCAGGTGATCCGCTGCTGGACGAGGACTACCTGGTTCTGTCGACGGTGCATTCCGCGAAAGGCCAGGAGTGGGAGTCGGTGCACGTGCTGAACGTCACTGACGGGACGTTCCCTTCGGAGTTCGCGGCCGGCCGGGCCGAGCTGCTGGAGGAGGAGCGCCGCCTGCTCTACGTGGCGATGACGCGGGCCCGCACCGAGCTGCGGCTGATCGCTCCCGTGCGCTTCTATGTCACGCAGCAGCAGGGCATGGGTGATCGCTACGTGCATGGCGCGCGCAGTCGATTCCTGACCGAGTCGGTGATGAAGGGATTCCAGCGCGTGACCGCCGGGGAAACGCAGGAAGGTTTCGGCGCACACAAGACAGCCGCAGGCCCGCGCATTGACGTCGCGAACCGATTGCGGGACATGTGGTAGGCAGGCGAATCGAGGATTCGCCGCAGGCGCGCGATCCCGCCGCACCCTGCAAGGTGCTTCGAGCGCCAGGGATAGAAGGCCGCAACCCGCAGGCTGCGGCCTTCATCAGGCTTGCTGGTTCGGCCGGGACCGGGCTCAGGCCTCAGTCCCGAACGGGGTTACCAGCGGCGCTGACCGCCGCCGCCACCGCCGCCGTAGCCGCCGCCACCGCCGCCGCCACCACCGTAGCCGCCGCCACCGCCGCCCGGACGGCCACCGCCACCCGGACGACCGCCGCCGCCGCCGCCGCCACCGCCACCGGTACGGGGACGATCCTGCGCTTCATTGACGCGCAGGGGACGGCCGCCCATGTTGAAGCCGTTGAGCGCCTGCATGGCGCGCTGGGCATCAGCCTGCGGCATTTCGACGAAGCCGAAGCCGCGCGGCCGGCCGGTCTCGCGGTCAGTCGGGAGGGCAACGGATTCGACGGTGCCGTGCTGGGCGAATAGCTCGCGCACGTCAGGTTCAGTCGCTGTGAAAGGCAGGTTGCCCACGTAAATCTTGGTCATTCGAACATCCTCAGAAGTAACACATCAAACCGGAACACAGGCGTCATTGCCTGGCCGGCACTACTCAACACTCATTCAAACAGGGGTTCGCAGCCGTCAGTCATTCGTGTCGCCAGGCTGATCCAGTTGGCGCTCCAGCGACGTTTCCTGTCACTGATCGAAGACGTTTCGGCTCGAAACTAGAGGCGCCGACTGGCGCTCTGCAAGACACGTACGGGCAACGATCGCGGCGCATGCTACCACACACCCCCTGAAATCAATCCCGGACGGCCCGCTGCGCGCACGCCCAGACCAGGTCTAACGGCAGCAAGCCGGACCGGGGTGGCGAGGGGCATTGAGCCCATGGGCGGGGTCGTCATGGAATGGTCGGCACCAGGCGAAGCGAAGGATTGAATCCTCGGGACTCGGCTCGTTATTCGATTGCGTCTCGGTGCCGTTTTCGCGCTGGGCGCTCGTTGGTCAAAAACTGACCAAGGCCGAATGTACTTGCAGTTTTCGGAGGCTGCAACCTAAATAGTTGATGCAGCGCAAAAAATGCCGCTGGCTGCCCCGGGTTGGGGCGATGGTAGAGACGGCGGAGCGTCAGCGCGGGGCGCGGTCGATCCAATACTCCAGGGTCCGCAGGTTGCTCCAGAACGACGCGTTGTCGTTCCAGACCTGGGCGAGCACATCGACGGAAGCGCCTTGGGTCGCTGCCGATCCCGGCAGCAGGCGGGCGAAATCGAGCGGCAGCGCAGGCCTGGGATCGAGGGCTTCTTCGAGCATAGCGGGCGACCTGATGCTGTATGACATGGCGATATTGCACCGCCGACCCGTGACCGGCCCATGAATCCGCTGTGAACATTCAATGACTTGCGCTGCGAGCGAGGCGGCGAGTGGCGCGGGCGTGAAGTACTGATGCTCATGGCGGCAGCGTCTGGCGCGGTGCTAAGGTCCGCGGCAGCCAACGCCCGAGCCCCGTCCCATGGAAGCCTTTCTCGTCTCGACGGGAGTCGTCGCTCTTGCCGAGATCGGTGACAAGACGCAGCTGCTTGCGCTCGTGCTCGCGGCGAAGTTCCGCAAGCCGGTCCCCATCATCCTCGGCATCCTGGTTGCGACGGTGGTCAACCATGCGGCAGCCGGTGCCGCCGGCGCCTGGATTTCGGCACTGGTCGGACCCACGGCGATGCGCTGGATCCTCGGCCTGTCATTCATCGCGATGGCGGCGTGGACGCTGGTGCCGGACAAGTACGACGACGACGAGAAGCAGAACGTGGCGCCGCGCTTCGGCGTGTTCGGCACCACCTTGATCGCGTTCTTCTTGCTCGAGATGGGCGACAAGACGCAGATCGCGACCGTCGCACTGGCCGCGAAGTACAGCTCTCTGTTCGCCGTGGTCGCGGGCACCACGCTCGGCATGATGCTGGCGAACGTGCCGGCGGTGCTGCTTGGTGAAGTCGCCGCGAAGAAACTGCCGATGCAGCTCGTGCA
This sequence comes from Pseudomonadota bacterium, assembly GCA_026398785.1. GTDB lineage: Bacteria > Pseudomonadota > Gammaproteobacteria > Steroidobacterales > Steroidobacteraceae > RPQJ01. Next base: position 12,569 of record JAPLSF010000016.1, read on the forward strand.
CCGGATCGCCGCCGCGATCTTCCTCGCGCTCGGCGTGTCCGTCCTGCTCGGCTTCGGCGCGCTCGGCTAGGGTTCGAGGTACGTGTAGCCGGCGAGTTCGGCTTCGTAGAACCGCCGCATCGCCTGGCTTTCGGACAGCGTGATGCGGCCTTCACGCACGGCGCGTTCGCAGTCACGCGCGAACTGCGGCACCAGCCGCTCGACGTCGTACTGCATGTAGCGCAGCACCTCGGCCGCCGAATCGCCCTTCACCGTTTCCTCGATCCACCAGCCGCCCTCGTCGTGCAGCTTGATATGCACGACGTGCGTGTCGCCGAAGAGGTTGTGCAGGTCGCCCAGCGTTTCCTGGTAGGCGCCCACGAGGAAGAACGCGATGTAGTACGGCTCGTCCGGCTTGAGGTCGTGCAGTTCGAGCGAGCGCTTGGCCTCGCGCAGGCTGACGAAGTGATCGATCTTGCCGTCGGAATCGCAGGTGATGTCCGCCAGCACGCCCGTGCGGGCGGGACGCTCGTCGAGGCGGTGCACCGGCATGATCGGGAACAGCTGATCGATGGCCCA
>JAPLSF010000170.1 GCA_026398785.1 Pseudomonadota bacterium
GTTCACCGCGTACTCCGCCACCAAGTTCGCACTGCGCGGCTTCACCGAAGCATTGCGACGCGAGCTGGCCGATTCGAAGATCGGTGTGCACTACTTTGCGCCGCGCGCGACGAAGACCGGCATGAACGCGTCGGCCGTCGATCGCATGAACGCCGAGTTGAAGGTTGCAATGGATCCGCCCGCCCAGGTGGCAGCGGCTGCCCGTGCCATGCTCGAGGCCGGCAAGACCAGCGCCGTCTTCGGCTGGCCCGAAAAGCTGTTCGTCCGCATCAACGCGCTGCTGCCGGGAGTCGTCGATGGCTCGCTCCGCAAGCAGCTTCCCGTCATCCGTCGTCACGCTGCAGCTGCCGTCGCTGCGCGTGTCACGCAGTCCTGAGGAGACACCATGTCACACGTACGTAACGCCGTATTCGTCTGCGCGAGCCTGCTCGCCGGTCCGCTGTTCGCAGCCGCGCCTGCCAACCCTGCCTTCGATACCGAGCTGCTGTCGATCCAGCAGGCATGGGCCAAGGTGAACTACGAGACGCCGGCGGGCGATGAGCGGACCAAGGCGTTCGATGCGTTGGAAAAGCGGGCCGAAAAGTTCACCCACCAGAACCCGGCGCGTCCCGAGGCGCTGATCTGGGAAGGCATCATCGAGAGCAGTTACGCGGGAGCGAAGGGCGGGCTCGGTGCGCTCTCGCTGTGCAAGGAAGCGCGGGGCAACCTGGAAGCAGCGCTGAAGCTCGATCCGAATGCGCTCGACGGTTCGGCCTACACGAGCCTCGGCGCGCTGTACTACAAAGTGCCCGGCTTTCCGGTCGGCTTTGGCGACGACGAGAAGGCCGGCAAGCTGTTGCAGAAGGCGCTCAAGCTGAACCCGAACGGCATCGACTCGAACTTCTTTTACGCGGAATACCTGTTCGAGGAGGGCCGCTACCAGGAATCGCTGCAGTACCTCGACCAGGCCGGCAAGGCTGCGCCGCGTCCGGGGCGGGAAGTGGCGGACAAGGGTCGTCGCGGCGAGATCGCCGGGCTGACGGCGAAGGTCAAGGCGAAGATGAGCTGAACGGATCTGCGGCGTACTGCGCACCGAGCCGGGTGAGCAGCACGGCAAATTCTGCAGCGAGCGGCGCTTCGATTCGAAGCGCCGTCTTGCTTGCGGGTGGCGTGAATTCGAGCCGCGTACACGCGAGCAGCAATCGCTGCACACCGAACAGCTCGCGAAACAGGCGATTGTGCTTCCCCTTGCCATAGGTCGAATCGCCCACGATCGGATGCGACTCGCCGGCCAGGTGGCGACGCAACTGGTGCCGTCGCCCGGTGTGCGGTGTGAGTTCGACCAGTGCGTAACGCGAGGTGGCGTAGCGATCGACACGCACCGGCAACTCGAAGGTCGCGATGCGCCGGAATGCCGTTTGCGATTCCCTGGGTTCCGCCGATTGCGGACCGATGCGTTCGTCTGCGACCGCTGCGATTGGTCGATCGATGGTGCCTGCCGCTGCTGGCCAGCCGCGCACCAGCGCGACATACGTCTTGACGACACTGCGCTGGGCGAAGATCGCGCCGCACTCGCGGGCTGTGTCCGGGTTCAGCGCGAACGCCAACACCCCGGAGGTGCCTTTGTCGAGGCGGTGGATCGTGTAGACACGCTGGCCGAGCTGGTCACGCAGGATCTGCAGCGCAAACCGGGTTTCATGCCGGTCGATCGGCGAACGGTGCACCAGCAGCCCCGACGGCTTGTCGACCACCACGAGTCGCTCGTCCCGATACAGGATCGGCAGCGTCTCAGGCGCAGCAGTCGGATCGACTCCGGTCACCACGGGATGCGTTCACCGTCCCATGCAAAGAACTGGCCGGTGTCGGCCGGTTGCATTCGATCGATCACTTCGAGCAGTTGCGAGACGGCGCGTTCCACGCCGAACAGCTTGCCCTCTGGCACGTTGCCCTGGAAGGGCCGCGACAGGTCGGTGTCCGTCGTGCCGGGATGCAAGGCCACGCAGATGACGTTGCGGCGGCTGCGCGCCCACTCGATTGCGAGCGTCCGCGTGTACATGTTCTGGGCCGCCTTGGAGGCGCGGTACGCGTACCAGCCGCCGAGCCGGTTGTCTTCGATGCTGCCGACGCGTGCCGAAAGACTCGCAAACACGGCGCGGTCAGCATGCGCCAGCAACGGTTCGAAATGCCGGGCCACTAGCAGCGGGCCGATCGCATTGACGGCGAATGCCAGCGCGAGCGACTCGGGCCGCACATCGGCCAACCGCTTCTCCGGCTGCATGTCGTAGGCGGCCTCGTGCAGTATCCCAGTGCAGTTGACGACGACGTGCAGACGGGGGAGCGTACGTGCAGTCGCCGCGGCAGCCGCTGCAATCGACGCTTCGTTCGTCACATCGAGGGGAAGGACGGTGAGGCGGCCCGCGGCAGTCGCGGCCAGTGCCGCCAGCTCGGTGGCGTTGGCAGGCGAACGGCAAGTGGCGACGACCTGGCCGACCCGGGATTCGGCGAGGCATTGCCGCACGAACTCGCGGCCGATGCCGCGGCTGGCACCCTGGATCAGGACATTGCCGCCGGCGGCGAACGTTGCAAACATGCTGGGAGTCCTCGGGGGATTGATGGACCATTCGCACGAACTCGAAGCCTGGATCAATGCCGGCCGGCGTGAGCGTCTCGAGGGGCACGGGATCTTCTGTCGCACGCAGCCGGCGCCCGGCAAGGAACCGCTGCTGCTGATTCACGGCTACCCGACCTCGAGTTACGACTGGCACCCGCTGTGGGACGCCCTCGCCGAACGCTACTCGCTGTATGCGCTCGACCTGCTCGGCTTCGGGCTTTCCGACAAGCCGCGCCATTCCGGCTACCCGATCACGCTGCAGGCCGACCTCTGTACGGCGCTGCTCGCGCAGTACGGGGTAACTCGCCCGCACGTGCTGGCGCACGACTATGGCGACACCGTCGCGCAGGAGCTGCTGGCGCGTGCAGGCGAGGGGCGGCTGCCGCTCGCGAGCGTCTGCTTCCTGAACGGCGGTCTGTTTCCCGAGACTCATCGCGCGCGCCCCGTGCAGAAACTGCTCGCACACCGCTGGCTCGGGCCGATCCTCGCGCGTGCGATGACCTATGACGGCTTCGCGAAGACCATGCGCGGTATCGGCGGCCGCAAGCCGCCGTCTGAACAGGACCTGCGGGATCTCTGGGCGCTGCTGGTGCGGGACGACGGCCGCCGGTCCCTGGCTCGCCTGATCAATTACATGGAGCAGCGCCGGACAAACCGGCCGCGTTGGGTCGGCGCGCTGGTCGAATCCACGGTGCCGCGCAGGTTGCTCTGCGGAGCGCTCGATCCAGTGTCGGGACGGCATCTCGCCGAGCGATACCGCGAACTGGTACCCGAGCCCGACGTCGTCGTGTTCGACGATCTCGGCCACTACCCACACCTGGAGGCGCCTGCAGCGATCCTCGCAGCGTATCTTGAGTTTCGCGACGCGCTGGCGCTCAGGCTCCCAGGTTAAGTGCGAGCGCCCAGGCTCCCGCGATGGCGGCAAGCGACGCAAGACCGGTTAGCCACTGGATGCCTGGCCCCGGAATCCTGCGCAAACGACCGAGCCACCAGCCTGTGGCCGCGCCCGTGCTGAAGCCGGTGAGGTGTGCCAGGACGTCGGTGTTTTCGCCGCCAACGCCGGTGAAGCCGAGCAGGAAAACGCCCGCAATCAACGGCGCCCAGCGATAGGCCCAGCGTTCGCCCGAATCCGCGCGCCGTCGCCACGCGTACGCAGCGAGCAGCCCGAGCAGGGCGAAGACCATGGTCGAAGCGCCGGCCGAAACGTGATTGGCCGGTTGCACCGAGGCATTGAACGCATTGGCCAGAGTGGCCGCAGCGACGGCGCCGCCGAAGGCCACGCCCGGGCCGAGCAGCTGCGAAGCGAGCCAGCCGAAGAACGCGCCGAAGCCCAGGTTGCTGAGGAGGTGCGCGACGTCGAAGTGCAGCGTCAGCGCCGTCACCGTTCGCCAGAATTCACCGCCACGCACGACCGCCGTATCGAGCACACCCGCGGCGAGCCAGTTGGTGGCGAAGGTGCGGTGACCGGCGAGCCACGCAATCAGCACCATGACGAGGAAGTACACGGCCGGCCCGATCCAGGGGCGGGGATGCATCTGTTCGGGCCGTGCGAGCACGCGCCGCTTTGGCGGATTCTCGCGCTCGTAACCGCGCAGGTGACTCGTTGCCGCGGCCGCCGATTGCGGCAGCACGACGAGGCTCCACAGTTCGCCATTGGCCACCACCTGCGACCCGATGCCGACCGCATGCAGCATGAACGCCCGCTCTTCGCACGCAGGCCGCCAGTGCGAGCGATAAATCTCGACCGGCAGCTCGGGCAGCAGCGTAGACGGCGGCGGACTGCTCACGGTCGGGACGAACCGTGGTCAGGGCCGCAGGGCGCGGTAGAGGAATGGCAGGCTGACGTCCATGCGGTAGTCGATGTCCGAGTGCGTGTCGTCGAATTCCTCGTAGTGGTGCGCGACGCGTGCCTTTTCAAGGGCGCGTGACAATTGCCGCGCGCCGTAATGGATGTGGTACTGGTCGCGCCAGCCGCAGTCGACGTAGATTCCCTTGAGCCGCCGCAGGTTGGCGGCGTACTTGTCGATGAGCCGGACCGGGTCGTGCCGCAGCCAGCGCTGCCACCGCTCGGGCAGGATCGCGCCGGTTTCCAGGTGAAACGGCAGGCGAAAGCCGTTGGGCGCGGCCGGATCGGGATCGTACGTGGCCGCCATGCACACGTTCATCAGGGCGTGGCCTTCACCCGGCGTGTGCTTGTGCTGCTTCCACATCGCGTCGAGGAACCGGCGCACGCGACCGTCGTCGAGCCCCTGCGCCAGCTTGCGGTCTGCGGCCGAATCGACGCGGTTCGTGTAGCGGCCGTCCTTGCGCGGCGGGCGACGGAACCTGCCCAGCTCGTTCAGCGTGTTCGGCCAGTCGCTGCGGTAAATGAAATCGAAATACGCATCGCCTGAATGGTTGGCGATTGCGCCCCAGTGCGACGCGTACTTCATGCCGTGGATCATCGCGCCGTAGCCGCCCGATGACTTGCCGAAGCAGCCGCGGTGATCGCGCGAGGCGAGCGTGCGGAACTCCTTGTCGACGAGCGGGATGACTTCGTCGAGCAGGAAGTCCGCGTAATTGCCGATGGCCGACGAGTTCACGTACTGGTTGCCGCCGAGCGAAGTGAAGCAGTCCGGAAACACGATGATCGCGGGACCCATGCGCTTGTCGTGCACGAGCCGCGCCGCGCGTTCGGCCACGTTCTCGCTGAACGGTTTCCAGTTGAGGTGCGCAATGCCGGTGCCCGTGAACCCGACGAGGTCGTACAGCACCGGGAACCGCCGACCGCGACCGTGCGTCGCGCCGCTGTCGTATTCGTGCGGCAGCCACACGCCGAGCGTGCGATGGGCCGGATCGCCAAGCGGATTGTCCGCCAGGATCTGCGAGCGGTGCTCCAGCATCACGACGGTGCCGCCGGTCCGCGAGGGACGTTTCCTGGCCATGCCGATCTCCTGCGCAAAGCAAAGTAGGGGCAGCAGTTTCGCGTATTCGCTAGGATCGCGCGATGGCGCCCGTTTCGGCGCGATCCCGGCGAGGCTCCATGCGCACTTCGTTCAGCGGATTGGTCGGCTCCCTGCTGCTGGCGTCGACGGTCGCCGTGGGGGCCGCCGATCTACCGGCCGACCGTTTCGGGCCCGCCGACCTGGCGCGCCTTGCTGAGGTCGACGAACCTGCGTTTGCCCCGGACGGCGAGTCCGTCGTCTACACCGTCACCGTGACGAACGTCGCCAAGGACGAGACGCAAGCGGACCTCTGGCGCGTCGGCTATGACGGCAGCGATCGTACCCAGCTCACGAACACGCCCAGGAACGACGAATGGGCACCGGCCTGGTCACCCGACGGGCGCTGGCTCGCGTTCCTCTCGGACCGCGGCAGCGACGATGCGCAGACGCAGGTCTGGGCCATGCCGGTCGGGGGCGGCGAGGCCCGGGCGCTCACGAACCTGCCGGGCGGCGTCGATGATTTCGAGTGGTCGCCCGACAGCCAGCGGCTCGTGCTGGTCGCCATGGATCGGGAGCGTCCCGCCGGCGCGCCGAAGCCCAGGAACCCGCCACCGATCGTGACCGACCGCTTTCACTTCAAGCAGGATATCGACGGCTATCTCGGTGCGCGCCGCTCGCACCTGTACCTGCATGACGTGGCGGACGGGCAGACGACTCAGCTCACCTCCGGCGGACATGACGAAACGTATCCGTCGTGGGCGCCGGACGGGCGCCGGATCGTCTACGTCACTCAGCGTGGCGAGGATGCGGATCGGCATTCGCAGGTGTCCCTGTACCTGATCGAGCCGCGTGCCGGTGCGACTGAGCAGCTGCTCGCGCAGCTCGACGGCGCCGACAGCGATTCGGTCGAGGGACTGCGCCCGCAGTGGTCGCCGGACGGACACCGCATCGCGTTCCTGCAGGGCGGCGCGGAGAAGTGGATCTACTACGCTCCGATGCAGCTGGCAATCATCGACGCGGCTACCGGCGCGGTGCACGTGCCTGCGCCGATCGATCGCTGGTTCTCGCACGTCAGATGGTCGCCCGACGGCAAGTCGGTGCTGGCGCTGATCGAGCAGAGTCGCGCGACTCGCCTGTCCCGCATCGACATCGTTTCAGGCAAAGTCACGCCGCTGACGACCGGTGCGGGCACAGACGCAGGGTTCGCTGTCTCCAGGCAGGGGCGCCTTGTGATGCTCGCTGGCGACGACGTGACGCCGAACGAGCTTGGTGCATTGGAGAAGGGCAGGGTGCGACCGCTCGGCACGCACAACGCGTGGCTCGCAGCGAAGCAGCTCGCCCGCTTCGAGGACATCACGTTCAAGAGCAAGGACGGCACGTCGATCGACGGATTCGTCGTGAAACCGTTGGATTATGTGCCCGGGCGCCGCTACCCGACGATTCTCCGCCTCCACGGCGGACCCGTGTACCAGTTCAGCCACGAATTCATGCCCGACTGGCAGGCGTATGCCGCGCGTGGCTTCGTCATCGTCGCAGCCAATCCGCGCGGCAGTTCGGGCCGGGGCTTCGATTTCGCGCGCGCGATCTACGCCGACTGGGGCAACAAGGACGTGCAGGACGTGCTGGCCGCGGTCGACTACGTCGTCGCGGCGGGCATCGCCGATCCAGATCGGCTTGGCGTCGGCGGCCGCAGCTACGGGGGCATTCTCACCAACTACTTGATCGCAAGCGACACGCGCTTCAAGGCGGCAGTCAGCGGCGCGGGCGCATCGAACTTCCTGGCACTGTATGGCCACGACATGTACGTGCGCGAGTACGAGCTCGAACTCGGCACGCCGTGGGCGAACCGCGCCGCGTGGGATCGCGTCAGCTACCCGTTCCTGCATGCCGACAGGATCAAGACACCGACGTTGTTCTACTGCGCGGAGGACGACTTCAACGTTCCGTGCAATGGTTCGGAGCAGATGTACCAGGCGTTGCGCTCGCTCGGCGTGCCGACGCAGCTCGTCGTGTATCCGGGCGAGAACCACGAGCTGGAGGTGCCGAGCTACCTGCAGGATCGGCTCGAGCGCCTGCTCGACTGGAACGTGCAGCACTTGCTGCCGGACGGCATGGCAGCGAAATGAACGCGAACAACGGGGTCGCGATGGGCACGTTGACGGCATCACCGAGCGCATCGCCCCGGTTGATCTCAGCGTGATGCTTTTCGTGCGGCGTGACTCGTGGGACGTTGATGCCCGGGCAGGTCATGCAGCCAGCGCAAAATGAGGTAGTGTTGCGTGTTGCATGCAGCGACGGTCGGGGTGACGGGTCATGGTGAAAGCCTTCCGCTTGAATGGCGTGCGCATGATGGTGGCAGTCCTGGCGCTGCTGCCCGTCCTGGGCGCAGAAGCTGCCAAGCCGAAGCCGGCTCGCCCCAAGCCGCCGACCGCGACCCAGGTTCAACATGAGAAACTCAAGGCGGTCGCGGATGACTACTGGGAATTCTTTCTGCGCGAGAATCCCGAATACGCGACGGCGCTCGGCGAGTACAAGTACAACGACCGGCTGACTGACTATTCGATGGGGCACGTCGAGGACGTGCGTGCGCAGACCGCCGCCCTGTTCCAGCGCGCCCGGTCCCTCGACACGTCGGGTCTCTCCGATGCGGACCGCCTCGATCAATTGCTGCTCGTGCGTACGCTGGCCGACCGGCTTGAATCGATCCGTCTCAGGAACTACGAGATGCCGATCGAGCAGATGAGCGGCGTGCATCTCGCGTTGCCGCAGATCGCGAGCTACGCGCCTTTCGACAGCGCCCAGCACTATCGCGACTACATCGCCCGTCTCAACGCGATCCCCGCAGCGATCGATCAGGTCATCGAGCGCTCGCGGGCAGGCCTGAAGGACGGGCTGATTCAGCCGCGGTATCTGCTCGAGAAGACCGTCGCGCAGAGCACGACCCTGGCCGATGCGGCGGGTGAGTCCAGTCCGTTCGCCGCGCCGGTGGCTAGCATCCCAGCGTCAATTCCTGCGGCCGATCGTGAGCAGCTGCGGGCCGACATCCTGGCGGCGGTCGACGGCAAGGTCCGCCCGGCGTATGCCAGGCTGAAGACGTTCCTGGCCGAGGAATACGCGCCGAAGGGACGCGAGCAGTTCGGAGTGTGGTCCTTGCCGGACGGCGACGCGCGTTACCGCTACGCGATCCACACCCAGACGACGACGAGCCTGACCAGCGACCAGATCCACGAGATCGGGCTCGCGCAGGTGGCCGACCTCGAGAACCAGATCACGGCACTGGCGAAATCCGCCGGGTACGCCGATCGCAGGAGTTTCGAACAGGCCGTGTTCGCCGACCCGAAGCTGAAGGGTACGTCGCGCCAGCAGGTCCTCGACCGGTACTCGCACTTCATCGGGCAGATGGAGCCGAAACTGCCGCAGCTGTTCGGGCTGCTGCCAAAGAGCAAGCTGGTGGTCACCAACGTGCCGGCCTACATGGAGAAGGAGAGCTCGACGCAATACATCGCCGGCACGCCCGACGGCTCGCGACCCGGCCAGGTGTGGGTGGTCACGTACGACTACGCCACTCGCGACATGCTCGACGACGAAGCGACCGCCTATCACGAGGGCGTGCCCGGTCACCACATGCAGATCTCGATCGCGCAGGAGCTGCCGGGGCTGCACCCGTTTCACCGCGCCGTCGCTAACGATTACAACGCCTACGTCGAAGGGTGGGCGCTGTATTCCGAGCGACTGGGCAAGGAGGTTGGCTTTTACACGGATCCTGCGAGCGACCTCGGGCGCCTGCGCAGCGAGCTCTATCGCGCGTTGCGGCTCGTGGTCGACACCGGTGTCCACGGCAAGCACTGGTCGCGCCAGCAGATGGTCGACTACTGGAATCAGCACCTGCCGCCCGCGTCCGATGCCGAGATGGACCGCTACATTGCCTGGCCCGGCCAGGCGCTGGGTTACACGCTGGGCCAGCTCAAGATCCTCGAGTTGCGCCAGCGTGCGCAGACGGAGCTCGGCCCGAAATTCGATATCCGGGCGTTCCACGACGAGATTCTGAACGCCGGTGCGCTGCCGCTGGACGTGCTGGAGTCGCGAATCGTGGCTTGGATTGCCAGGACGAGAGGCCAGCTCAGCCCTGGCCCCTGAGCAGCATGCGTGCCGCATTGCGACCGGGGTGACCGCCGATGCCGCCGCCACCGTGCATGCCGGAGCCGCACAGGTATAGACCATCGACCGGCGTGCGGTGATTCGACCAGCCCGGCAGCGGCCGCATGAAGAAGATCTGGTCGAGGATCAACTGGCCGTGATTGAGATCGCCTTCCGTCAGGCCCCAGGACTGCTCGAGATCGACCGGCGTTACGGACTGCACTGACTGGACCGAGCCCTTGAATGAGGGAAAGTGCAGTCCGAGCGTGTCGATCGCGCGCCTCTCGAGTTCGGGGCGCATCGAATTCCAGTCGCCGTGGCGCAAGGCGTAGGTTGCGAACTGGAAGTGGACTGCAACCTCGGCGCCCGACGTCGTCACTTCCAGGTAGGGGTGCTGCGACAATTCACCATACTTGGTGGAGTCGTAGGCGCGCTCCAGGTACTTGAGGGTCGGCGCAATTGCGACCGTACCCTCGGGCAGGCCGTGGTGGCTATCCGTCTGCACGAACACTTTCGCGACGGAACCGCGCATGCGGATCGACTGCGTCTGCCACACGAATTCAGGCGGCAGTTCGGGCGCGCCCACCAGGCCGAGCAGCGTGCGGCGCGGATCGGCCGACGACAGGACCGTCGATGCCCTGATCTCCTCGCCCGACGTGAGCTGCACGCCAAGGACGCGCTGGTGCTCGACGAGGATCTGCGCGACGTCCGCGCCGGTGCGGACTTCGCCGCCGTTCGTATGCACCGCTTTCAGCAGCGCATCAGTCAGTGCCTGCGGGCCACCGGTGACCGTGCGATGCGCGAGGCCACCGCGGTTGAGCCAGTTGTGGATCAGGGTGAAACCCGTGCCCGCGGACATCGAGCCCAGGGTCACGCCGTGGATGGCGACACCGGCGATGGCTGCATTGAGCGGCTCGGATTCGAACCACTCCTCGGTGAATTCGACGGCCGACATCGACAGGCTGCGCATCACGCGGAACATGTCCTTGCCGCCCATGCGCCGCAGCTTCAGTGCGAGCGAGGCCAGCGGCAGGCCGTCTGCGCGCAGTTCGATCTTCGGCAGGCGCGGCATCGTGGTCGCATACGCCGCATCCATGAACGCCGAGGCGCGATTCATGAACCCGACGAATTCGGGCCAGCGCGCGGCATCGCACGGCGAAAGCCGGTGGATGGCGTCGATGGTCGACGTATCGTTCGCATTGGATACCAGTCGCAGCGAGCCGCCTTCCGGCAACGCCGAGACGTAGGCCGTATCGGCGGCGCTCGTGGCGAGGCCGTGCCGCGCGAGATCGAGTTCCTTGACGATCGCAGGGCGCAGCTGGCCCGCCGGATGCAGGCCCGGCACGACAGCGCCGGACGCGAGCGTGGCGCCCGCGAGCTGGCCGCCCGCCGTCGCACGTTGTTCGAGCACGAGTACTTTCCTGCCGGCCTGGGCCAGGTACGCAGCAGCGACCAGGCCGTTGTGGCCCGCGCCTACGATCAGGATGTCCGGGTTCGTCATCGTGCGCCTACTGCCAGTCCTTGAGGATTTCGGTGGCCGCCATCTTGCCGGCCGCGCCCATCACGCCGCCGCCCGGGTGCGCGCCCGCGGCGCCGAAGTAATACCCCGACAACGGCGTGCGGAAATCGGCCCATTGCGGAGCGGGGCGCATGAAGAACAGCTGATGCAGCAGCAGCTCGCCGTGAAAGATGTTGCCGCCGGTGATGCCGGCGATGCGCTCGATGTCCTGCGGCGTGATCACCTGCTTGCCGACGATCACCTTGCGGATGTTCGGCGCGTATTTCTCGATCGTCGCAATGACCGTCTCGCCGAACGCGTCCTTCTTTGCATCGTCCCAGCCGCCTGCCACGTCGTACGGCGCGTACTGGACGAAGCACGACATCACGTGGTGTCCCGGCGGCGCCATGTCGCGGTCGATCATCGACGGGAAAATGATGTCCATGTACGGCTGGCGCGAGAAGTTGCCGTACTTGGCGTCGTCGTAGGCACGCTCGACGTACTCGATGCTCGGGCTGATTGAAATGGCGCCACGGTGCAGCGGGCCTTCGCCCGGCAGGCAGTTGAAATCCGGCAAGCCGGAGAGCGCGATGTTGATCTTGCCCGACGAGCCACGGACGCGGAAGTTGCGGATCGCCTGCACGAACTCGTCGGGGAAATGCTGCTGGTCGACGAACTGCAGGAAGCTGCGCTTGGGATCGGCGGCCGACATCACGACCGTGGCCGAGAGTTCATCGCCGTTCGCGAGCGCGACGCCCGCCGCGCGGCCGCCACGGACGATCACCTTGTCCACGGCCGCATTGGTGCGGATTTCAACGCCGAGTGCACGGGCGGAAGACGCGATTGCCGCCGTCACGCCGCCGGTGCCGTTCTTGGCGAAACCCCAGGCGCGGAAGGCGCCGTCGATTTCACCCATGTAGTGGTGCAGCAGCACGTACGCCGTGCCGGGTGAGCGCGGGCCCAGATACGTACCGATGATGCCGCTCGCCGCCTTCGTGCCCTTGAGCGGATCGAGCTCGAACCATTCTTCGAGCAGGTCCGCGGAGGACTGCGTGACGAGCTTCGCGATGCGGTAGAGCTCGTGCTCGCTCAGGCTGTGCGCGTACTGGCCGAGTTTGAGCAGGCCCTTCATGTCGCGCCAGCTCAACGACGACGGATCCGGTGGCACCAGGCCGATGATCGGCTTGATGGCCTTCGCGGCGCGCGCCATCACGCGCGAGTACTCGTCGTAGGCCTCGGCATCCTTCGGGGAATGACGATAGATCTCGCGACGGGTCAGGTCGTGATCGTCCCAGCCGGCGAGGTAGTCGCCGTTATCGAGCGGCGTGACCGTGCTCGGCAGCGGCAGGATCTTGAGCCCGTGCCGCGGCAGGCGAGGTACGCGGCCGCGATCATGCCGTTGTGGCCGGCGCCGATGACGATTGCATCAAAAGTATTGGTGGCCACGACGGTTACTTCTTCTTCCACTCGGGGTCGTAGAACGGCAGCGCGACGACCGTCGCCGGCGACTTGCGGCGGTGGTGTTCCACCGTGACTTCGATCTCGACCTTCGTGCCCGGTGCATGGAACGGCTGCTGCACGTGCACCAGCGCGATGTACTTCTTCAGCACCGGCGACCAGGTGCTGGTCGAGGCGTATCCGACCTGTCGCGGGCCCGCGTACACGGGGATGCTGCCGCGCACGGCCGTGGCCGGAACCTGCGGGGGCATGCCGACCGCCGCGTATTCGCGTTCGAGGCCTTCCCAGTCGATTTCGAGGCCGACCATCTTCCACGACGAACCTTCGCGGTGTTCGCGCTCCAGCGCACGACGACCGACGAAGTAACCCTGCTTGTCGAGGTTCACGGTCCAGCCGAGGCCCATTTCATACGGCGACGAGCGCTGGCCGGGGATCCAGGCATGGCTCGCGGGCGTGTAATCGACATCGAGCATGAACAGTCCCGCTTCGACGCGCGCCATGTCCATCGCGAGGATGCCGGTGGGCGTGATGCCGTAATCGTGACCAGCCGCCAGCAGCGTGTCCCAGATCACCAGCGCATCCTCAGCGTCCATCCAGATTTCGTAACCAAGATCGCCCGTGTAACCCGTGCGCGAGACCGAGACCGCCTTGCCCGCGACACGGTTGAACGCCATGCGGAAGTACTTGAGCGAATCGACCGGCTGCTCGCACGCGAGATTCAGGATCGTGCGCGACTTCGGCCCCTGCAGGCTGAGTGCCGCCAACCGCTCGGTCAGTTCGGTGATCTGCACCTGCATGCCGACGGCGTTCAGCGCGAGCCAGCGGAACTGCGGCTCGGCCGCAGTGAGCCGGAAGCTCTGCTCGCCGATCCGCGTGACAGTGCCGTCATCGAGCAGCTTGCCGTCGTCGTCGCACCAGCCGGTGTAATAGACCTGCCCGACCTGCATCCTGTGGATGTCACGCGGGGTCAGGCGGTGGAGCAAGCGTGCGGCATCGCGGCCCGTGATCTCGTACTTGATCAGCGGCGAGATGTCGATCAGCGCTGCGTGATTGCGGATCGCCCAGTACTCGCGGTCGAGGCCGAGGTCGTACGAGCCGACGGCGATGCAGCCGCCCCAGCGCCGCCAGTTGTGCGGCAGGCATAGCTGGGACGTGCGCGCGTGGAACGGCGTCCGGCGCAGCTGGTACAGGGGATGGTGAACGGCTGAAAGTTCAGGCACGAGACGCTCCCGGCGCTCTGTGTTCCTGGCGCAGGGGTTCCGGCGCCGACCCGGTCACTGTCGGAGCGAATCCGGGCCGGGCGCGACAATATGCCGCAATGGCACATTTCGAACCAGTCCTGCGACTCGCGCAGATTTGGTGGCTGCGGCGGATGCCGGCCCGTCGGGGGCCGGCCGGGGATCAGCGGCGGTCGCGGATGTCGATGAAGGTCAGGAACTCGTTGCGGGTCCGGGCATCGGATCGGAACGATCCCAGCATCTTCGAGGTGATCATCGACACGCCGCGCTTGTGGATACCGCGCGTGGTCATGCATTCGTGCACGGCCTCGATCACCACGCCGACGCCCTGCGGCTGCATCACGTCGTTGATGCAGCGGGCGATCTCGGCCGTCATCTTTTCCTGCACCTGGAAGCGGCGCGCAAAGACGTCCACCACGCGGGCTAGCTTGCTGATGCCCACGACCTTGCCTGTAGGCAGGTAACCGACGTGGGCCCGGCCGATGATGGGCGCCATGTGGTGCTCGCAGTGCGATTCGAACTCGATGTCGCGCAGGACGACCATCTCGTCGTAGCCCGCGGTTTCCTCGAACGTGCGGCGCAGGTAATCCTTCGGGTCGATTCCGTAGCCCGAAAACCAGTCGGTGTAGGCGTCGACGACGCGCTGCGGGGTATCGAGCAGGCCTTCGCGCCCGGGGTCTTCCCCGGCCCAGCGCAGCAGCGTGCGCACGGCTTCCTCGGCCGAGTCCCGGCTGACCTTGTTGCGCTCCAGCACGGGCGCGCCTTCTTTCTTGTCCGCTGCCATGATGGTCCTGTTTCGGCGGGACTTCGATTTCGGATGCACGGCCATGGTCACTCTCCCTCTGAGCGCGGCCGGGGCTGGCGGCGCCAGCGCAGCAGCAGCACGAAACCCGCCACCATGCCGCCCAGGTGCGCGAAATGCGCCACGCCCTGGCCCGACCCGGTGACGCCCAGATACAATTCGAGCAAGCCATAGAGCGTGACGAACAGCCACGCCGGCATCGGAATCGGCGGGAACAGCAGCATGATGCGCCGCTGCGGGTAGGCCATGCCGAACGCCAGCAACAGGCCGAACACGCCGCCCGAGGCGCCCACCGTGGGGATAGGTTGCATCTCGACATTGCTCAGCACCAGCAGCTGCGCCAGCGCCGCGCCCACCACGCAGACGAGGTAGTACGTGACGTAGCGCCGGCTGCCGAGCAGGCGCTCGACTTCGCCGCCGAACATGTACAGCGCGAACATGTTGAAGAACAGGTGGGTGAGGCTGCCGTGCAGGAAGCCGTAGGTCAGCAACTGCCAGACCTGGAACGACGGTGCGCCCGGAAACTGGGCCGAGGCCGGCGGCCAGAGGGCGAGCGGCCGCAGCAGCAGGTCGCCAGTGAGGTACTGGACTGCGAAGATGGCGACGTTGATGAACAGCAGGACCCGCGTGGCGGGGGGCATCGAAGCACGCATGGGTGCATCCTAGCCCAATCGAGTGGCGAAGACCCCCCGGCGCCGTGTACGTTGCGCGGCGCTACGGAGAGACAGGTTCAACATGCAGTCATTGCAGCCCATCCGTTCCGTGCTCTGGGCCCTCCTGGCCCTGGCAGGGGCTGTGGTTGCCCGGGCGGACGCGCCGCCGGCACCGGTCACGGTGTCGTACGGGAGCCTCGTGTTCACGCCCTGCACGCTGTCGCAAGCCGGGCAGGCGCAGACCGTGCCCGCGCGTTGCGCGACGCTGCGAGTTGCAGAGGACCGGTCCAGCGCGAACGGCCGCAAGATCGAACTCGCGATCGCCTGGGTGCCGAGCACCGCGAAATCCCCGGCCAGGGACCCGGTCGTCCTGCTCGCCGGCGGTCCGGGCCAGTCTGCCCTCGAAGCCTTCCCAACCGTCTATCCCGCATTCCGCGAAATCCTGCGCCACCGGCACGTGCTGCTGGTGGACCAGCGCGGCGTCGGCAAGTCGAACCCACTGGAGTGCCCCGCGACGCTGAACGACGAGGCGCTGCAATTGCTTGATACGGCAGGCGTCGACGAGGCGCGCCGGCTGACGGCCGCCTGCCTGCAGGAGCTCGGGCCGAACGTCGATATCCGCGCCTATACGACCAGCGCGTACATCGCCGACCTCGAAGACGTTCGCCGTGCGCTGGGCGTCGCGCAATTCAACCTGGTCGGAGCTTCTTACGGCACGCGCGTCGGGCTTGAATACCTGCGCCGTCACCCCGCGTCGATCCGGACGGTCGTGCTCGACTCGATCGTGCCACCGAGCCTGGCGCTCGGCAACGAGCATGCGAAGAACCTCGAGGCGGCCGTCGCTGCCCAGTTCGCGCGCTGCACCGCGGATGCCGAATGCACGAAGCACTTCGGTTCGCCTCGCGCGCGTCTTGACGGGCTGCTGCAGCGGCTGCACGAACAGCCGCGGAAAGTGACGTATCGCGACCCGCTCACGAACGAGCTGCGTGAAGACGAGTTCACCGCTGTCTCGCTCGCGTCGGTCGTACGCTTCTATTCCTATGCGCCGCAGCTGTTCGGCATGCTGCCGATGCTGCTCGCCGAGGCTGCCAACGGCCAGTTCGAAAACCTGATGGCCCAGTCACGCATGATGGAGCAGCTGATCGGCGAACAGATCAACGTGCCGCTGCAACTGTCCGTAATGTGCGCGGAGGACGCGCCCGGGATGCGGGTCGATCCGGCCGACGCCGGCACCATTCTCGGCACCGAGTTCGTCGACTACACGCTGGCGCAATGCGCAGTCTGGCCGCGTGGCCCGATGCCGAAAGATTTCCACGATGCCGTCAAGTCCGACAAGCCGGTGCTGTTGCTGTCTGGCGAGCTGGATCCGGTGACGCCACCACGGTACGGCGCCGAAGTTCAGCGAACACTGTCGAATTCGCGGCATTTCGTCTTGCGCGGACAGGGTCACAGCGTGATGGGCGTCGGTTGCGCGCCGCGACTCGTCGCCGAGTTCATCGCTGCGGCCGATGCGAAGGCGCTCGACGGCAAGTGCCTGGACCAGTTGCAGTACTCGCCGCCGTTCGGTGGCTCGTACGGTTGGGACCCGTGAGGGTGCGCAGGGTGCGCGCATGATTCGCCCATGATTCGCGTTGAGGGGCTGCGCAAGGGCTTTCGAACCCGCACCGGCCGGATTCAGGCTGTCGATGGCGTCAGCTTCGCTGCGGCCGATGGGCAGATCACCGGGTTGCTGGGCCCGAACGGCGCCGGCAAGACCACGATTTTACGGATGCTCTACACTTTGATGTCGCCCGATGCGGGCCGCGTGCTCGTGGACGGCCTCGATGCGGCCATCGAGCCCACCCGCGTGCGCGAGCATCTCGGCGTGCTGCCCGATGCGCGCGGCATCTACAAGCGGTTGACCGCGCGCGAGAACATTGCCTATTTCGGCGCGCTGCAGGGTCTCGATGCCCGCCTCATCGCCGAGCGCACCGAACGGCTGGTGTCGGCACTCGACATGCGCGACTTCATCGACCGTCGTGCCGAGGGTTTCTCGCAGGGGCAGCGCACCAAGACCGCGATTGCGCGGGCACTGGTGCACGCTCCACGCAACGTGCTGCTCGACGAACCGACCAACGGCCTCGATGTGATGACCACCCGTTCGCTGCGCGCCTTTCTGCTCGAGCAGCGTGCCGAAGGCCGCTGCGTGCTGCTCTCGAGCCACATCATGCAGGAGGTCGCGCTGCTCTGTGACCGGATCGTCGTCATTGCGCACGGGCGTATCGTGGCCGACGGTACCTCGGGCGAACTCCGCGAGGCCACCGGTTGCGCCAATCTCGAGGACGCCTTCGTCAAGGCGATCGGCTCGGACGAAGGGTTGTTCGCATGAGGGCGCTGTGGATCGTCCTGCGCAAGGAGTTGCTCGACGCGTTCCGCGACCGCCGCATGCTGCTGGTCGCGTTCGTCGTGATTCCACTGGCGATTCCGCTGGTACTGGCTGGCACCAACGCACTCAGCGCACGCAAGCAGACCCGCCAGCTCGAAGGACCGCTGCAGCTGCCGGTGATCGGCGCGGAGCGCGCACCGAACCTCGTCGCCTGGCTGCAGTCGCACAACGTGCAGGTGCTGCCCGCGCCACGGGATGCCGACGCGGCCGTGCGCACGCAGGAGTGCGACGTCGTCCTGCGCATCGACGAACAGTACGGTGAGGACTGGCGTGCCGGCCGGCCCGCGAGCGTCGAGGTGATCTTCGACAGCTCGCGTCCACTGGCCTCTGGCGCCACCGTGTCGCGACTGGGCGGCCTGCTCGACGGTTACGGCAGCACCGTCGGTACGCTGCGGCTCGTCGCCCGCGGCATCCACCCCGCGGTTGCCAACCCACTGCAGGTCGGCACGCGCGACGTGGCCACGCCCGAGGCACGATTCGACCTGTCGCAACAGATCCTGCCGTACCTGCTGCTGCTGCTGGCGTTCATCGGTGGCATGCAGCTGGCGATCGATGCCACCGCAGGCGAGCGCGAGCGGCAGTCGCTCGAGCCGCTGCTTGCTACCCCCGTCTCGCGCGAGTCGATCATCGGTGCGAAGATTCTTGCGACGGCCGTGTTCTCGCTGCTGTCGATCGCCGTCACGCTCATCGCGTATCGGCTGGTGTTCGCCATCGTGCCGTCGCGTGGCATGGACGCGTCCTTCGATCTCGGGCCCGCGGGACTGGTGCAACTGTTCCTGATCATCCTGCCGATCGTGCTGCTCGGTGCAACGGTGCTCACGGCACTGGCTGCGTTCGCGCGCAGCTACCGCGAGGCGCAGGCTTACCTGCCGCTGCTTATGTTCCTGCCGATGATTCCTTCGCTGGTACTGATGGTTGCGCCAGTCAGGACGCAGCTCTGGATGCTGGCCGTGCCGTTCCTGAGCCAGAACCAGATGATCCTGCGGGTGCTGCGCTCGGAGGAAATCCGCGCGCTCGACTGGGTTGTCAGCCTCGGCGCGTCATTTGCGGTGGTGGCCGTCGTCTGGTTCATCGCGGCGCGGCTCTATCACCGCGAACAGCTCGCCACCTCGTCCTGAACTGTCAGTGCCAGCAGTCCGCTGGCCCACGCGAGCACCGCGGATTCGGCCGGGTGAAACCCGTCGCGTGCGAAATCACCTGGCGGTACGGTCTCCGGAAAGAAGTGGCAGTAGGTTCGCGGTCGCCCCGCGAGGGCGACGGCCGCGGCCTGCTGCAAGTCGCGAGCCTCGGCGCCCAGCAGCGAGTTGAGCGGCGCGGGCAGGGCGGGGAAGTGTTCGAGCGGCGGCACGCCGGCGAACAGGAAGGCCGACGCGGGGGCCTTGTCCCGCAGCCGCTCGTGGATGCCCGCAACATTGCGGCCGAAGACACCCGGGGTCACGCGCCGCGTCACGTCGTTGACGCCCACCGAGATCAGGTAAAGGTCGCCCGTGGGCACCGTCGGCACTAGTTCGCGCAAGACGGAAGCGGAGGTTGCGCCGTTGCGGCCCCGGACCTGCCACTCGACGGGACGCTGCGCGCGCGCATGCAGCAATCGCGCGTAGGCGGCAGTCAGCGAATCCCGCAGCTGCTGCACTCCGGTGCCGGCGATGATTGAATCGCCAACGCCGATGATCCGCAGCGCGTCCGGGCCGTCTGCGCCAATGCGGCCCGATTCGCCTTCCGGCGGGGCGAGTCGCGGCGTCGCCAGCAGCACACGCAGCGCCTGCAGGAACGCGACGGGTGGCAGGCGTGTGGTCACGAGCCGCTACCAGCCGATCCCGTAGTCCTCGCCGTGATTGCTCGAGCCGCCCCAGAACGTGCCGTTCTCCGGGTCGATCATGATCGCGTTGATCGGGCCCGAGGTGCGCGCCTCGAACTCCGGCTTGTAACCGCGCGCGATCAGCTCCTTCGTCACCCATTGCGGCATCGACGAATTGAGCACGATGCGTCCTGGCTGCGATTCATGCTGGTCGAACGAGGCCTGCATCTGGTAGCTGTTGAAGTTGGCGGCCTCGGTGGCTTCCTGTGGCGTCATGCCGAACTCCTGCACGTTCAGGAAGAACTGCAGCAGGTTCTGGTCCTGCGTGTCGCCGCCCTGCACGCCGAATGCGAGCCATGGTTTGCCGTTCTTGAGCGCGAGGCTCGGTGTCAGCGTGACGCGCGGGCGTTTGCCCGGCGTCACCACGTTGAAGGGATTCTCGGCCGGATCGAGCACGAACGACTGCATGCGCTGGCTCAGGCCGATGCCGGTGTGGCCGGCGATCGTTGCCGGCACCCAGCCGCCGCTCGGCGTTACTGACACGAGCCAGCCGTTCGCGTCGGCGGCCATGACGGTCGTGGTGCCGCTCTTGAAGCCTGCCGCGAAGTCCGCCAGCTGCTGGGCCGTGAGTTCGGCCTTGTCCAGCGCGTCGAGCGCAGCCTTGTGCTGCCGTTGCAGCTGGTCGGCATACGGATTCTTGCCGCCCTGGAACGGGTACGGATCGCCGGGCCCTGCGTGCGCGTCGTTGCGATCCATGCGGATCGTCGCGGCGCGCTGTTTCGCGTATTCCTTCGACAGCAGGCCTTTGGTCGGTTCGGCCGGGGCGAAGTACGGGTCGCCGTAGTAAAAGTCGCGGTCGGCGAAGGCGAGGTTCATCGCCTGGTAGACCGTGTGGACGTAGCTCGCGCTGTTGTATCCCATCGCGTGCAAGTCGAAGTTCTCGAGGATGTTCAGCGACTGCAGCAGCGCCGGACCCTGTGTCCACACGTCGAGCTTGTAGACGTCCACGCCGCGGTAGTTCGTGCTGAGTGGTTCCTCGACGAGCGGTTGCCATCTTGCAAGGTCGTCGAGGGTGATGAGCCCTCCCTGTTCCTGTACGCCGCGCACGAACTCCCGTGCAATATCGCCGCGATAGAAGCGGTCGTAGGCTGCCTGCAAGGCTTCCTTGCGCGACTTGCCGGCCGCGAGGGCCTGCTTCTCCGCCTCGACCAACTTGCGCAGAGTCGCCGCGAGATCGGGCTGGCGGAAGATTTCCCCTGCGCGCGGGGCTTCGCGCGCCGAGCCGAGGTGCGGCAGCATCACCTGCTTCGAGTACGGCCATTCCTTGAGCTTTTCTTTCCAGCGCTCGATCAGGTCGGCGGTTTCGCCGTCGATCGGGTAGCCGTCTGCGAGTTCGATGGCCGGGGCCAGCACCTCGGCCAGTGAGAGCGTGCCGTACTCCTGCAGCATCAGGATGATGCCGCCGGGCGTGCCCGGCGTGACGGCCGCCAGCGGGCCGTAGGCGGGCGGGTACTTGAAACCCTTGCCCTTGAAGAACTCGGGCGTCGCACCGGTGGGCGCCATGCCGAGCCCGTTGATCGCGATCACTTGCCTGGTGCGCGGGTCATAGATCAGGGCCTGCGTCTCGCCGCCCCAGTGCAGCACGTCCCACATCGTGGACGTCGCGGCGATCATGGCGCTGGCCGCGTCGACGGCATTGCCGCCCCGCTCGAAGATCTTCGCGCCGGCCGTGGCTCCGAGCGGCTTGCCGGTGATCGCCATCCAGTGCCGGCCGTGCAGCGGCGGCTTCTGCGTCCTGGCAATCGACCGCACGACCGTGGGCGAGTAGGTCTGGGCGTCGGCCGGCAGCGTTGAGACGGTGCTCATCAGGCAAATGCTCGTGGCGGCAAGGGCCGCAATCGACTGGCGAAATACAGGCATCTGGTGCTCCCGGTCGATGCGGTCGGTGAAGTATGCTGCGCGCCTTGCTTCACCGCTACCCGGGCAACACGATCATGAGCCATCGCCAGTTCCTCGCGTCGTTGCTGCTGGTCGCGACCGCCGCCGTCCCGGTGCAGGCCGCCGTCACGGACGCTTCGCTCGACGCCGCCACCGCCGCCGTGATGCCGCAGGTGATCACGTGGCGTCGCGATTTCCACCAGAACCCGGAACTCAGCAACCGCGAATTCCGCACGTCGAAGATCGTGGCCGAACAGTTGCGCAAGATGGGGATCGAGGTGCAGACGGGCATCGCGCACACAGGCGTCGTCGGCATCCTGCAGGGCGGCCAGCCCGGACCGATGATCGCGCTGCGTTCGGACATGGACGCGCTGCCTGTAACGGAGCAGGGCGACTTGCCGTTCAAGTCCACGGCGACTGCGGAGTACCGCGGCGAGAAGGTCGGCGTGATGCACGCCTGCGGCCACGACGGTCACATGGCCATCCTGCTCGGTGCGGCCAAGGTGCTCGCCGGCATGCGCAGCGAACTGCCCGGCACGGTGATGTTCATCTTCCAGCCTGCGGAAGAGGGCGCCCCCGACGGTGAACGAGGCGGCGCCAGCCTGATGCTCGACGAAGGCCTGTTTGCGAGCAACAAGCCCGCCGCCGTGTTTGGCCTGCACCTCTGGTCGGCGCTGAACACCGGCGCGATCGGTTACCGCGAAGGCTCGCTGATGGCGGCCTCGGATCGCTTCAAGCTCGTGGTCAAGGGTCGGCAGACGCACGGCTCGCGGCCCTGGGGCGGAGTCGACCCGATCGTTACGGCCGCGCAGATCGTGATGGCGCTGCAGACGATCGTCAGCCGCCAGGTCAACATCACCGAATACCCAGCCGTCGTCACGGTGGGCGCTATCAAGGGCGGCATCCGCAACAACATCATCCCGGAGTCGGTCGAGATGGTCGGCACTTTCCGCACGTTCGACCCGGCCGTGCGCGAGCAGGTCATCGAGAGCATCAAGCGCATCTCGAGCCAGACCGCGGCAGCGGCGGGCGCCACCACGGTGTTCGAACTCGGCGGCGACCCGAATCCCGTCCTGGTCAACGACCCCGCGCTGACCGCACAGGCCGTGGCCTCGCTGCAGCGCGCGGCTCGCGGCAACAGCGTCAACGTCATGCCGTTCGTCACCGGCTCGGAGGATTTCGCGTATTACGGGCAGAAGGTGCCCGCGTTCTTCTACATGGTCGGCGTCACGCCGAAGGGACAGGACGCGGCGGCGGCGCCCAGCAACCATTCGCCGCTGTTCTTCATGGATGAAGGCGCGCTGCCGGTTGCGGTGCGCACGATCCTCGGCGCAGCCGTCGACTACCTGCAGGGCACGAAGCCGAACTGATGCGCTTCAGGTCGCGGGCTTGCCGCCGCGACCTGCACCTGCGACGAACCGTGCGGCACCCTGCACGGAT
>JAPLSF010000099.1 GCA_026398785.1 Pseudomonadota bacterium
CAGGGATCGGCGGGGCGGGTCTTCCTGGCCGCCCCATGTCGAACGCCGAAGCTCGAGCGCAGGAGCGAGGCGGCACTGCAGCGATGCCGCTGCTGCGCTGGCACCATCGCCTCGCTCCCGTTCGAGCGAGGATCGCCGTCGAAACAAAATCGGGGACGCCCTGCTCTCCAATCGGTCGAAATTCCGGGCGTCCCCGATTTTTTCGACGAAGCGCGTGAGACCCTGGGGCGGCCAGGAAGACCTGCCCCGCCGATCCCTGCCCTATCCGCTCCTGGCTGACGGTGGCCTCAGCCCGCCCGCAACGCGCGACCGAGACGCTTCTGCCCGAGGGCCGGCGTGAAGTGCGCGCCGTCCCAGACTTGCTCACCGGCGATGAACACCGCAGCGACCACGCCGTCCGAGCGATTGACCAGTTGCTCGTGCTCGAAGATGTCTCGATAAATCATGCGACGGTTCGCGTCGGTGTCGTACGTCCGCAGTGCCTCCCGTCGAAAAACGCGAGATTGATCAGGTGCGCGCCACTGTCGTTGAACCCCGGCAGCAGGTGTGGATGGACCAGCAGGTCGCGCAGGATTTCCGGTCGATCGTTCGCGACGATGAAATACCAGCGCAGGTCACGGTCGTAGCGGCGAAACAAGTGCAGCAGGAATTCTCCTTCCTGGCGCAACGGGCTCGGGAACGAATCAAACGCGTCGGATTCCGTAGCGCTGCGCGCAGCGGAGCGATCCCCCGACTGGAACTGCAGCAGGCGTCGCCGCACCGCACCGAACGTCTCGCCGCACCACTCGGGCACCGGAGCACGTTCGATGTGCAGCGCGTCCAGATCGCGATTGAACGTCGAGACTGCACCGGCATCGTGCCATTCGCGCACGAACAGCGCGCCGAAGTCCGCCGAGGCCATTTCGCGCCGCCGACCCGCGGCGTCCTCGATCTCCAGCGCCATCAGCCTGCGCGACGACTCGAACTCCTCGAAGATGGGGCAGATCGTGCCTTCCGCAAACATGCGGAACGGCGTGCCGAGCACCTGGAAATGGAACCTGCCGTGCACGAGCCTGGAATTCAGCAGGTTCGCGATGATAGGGAACAGCTTGTAGGTGTTGCGCTCGTGCGTGAGATCCACCGCCGTGAGTGCGCTGGTCTTGAGCGGCTTGCCGAACAGGCGGCCGCTGGTCAGGAAAAAGCGCAGGAACGTCTTTACGCGGTTTGCGGCGTCCGGGGTGCACTGCCAGACGCGATCGTGGCTGCGCACCACGTCGAGCAATTCCTTCAACTCGGACCACGACGCGTGCTGCGCCGGAATGCGCTCGCTCTTGTGCGGATCGTTGGCGAGGTAATGGAACGGGATCGAGTCCGTCGACAGGCCCGCGTAACCCTGCGCCATCGCGTCCTGGAGCAGGGCGCGCATGCGCTCGCGCTCAGTTGTGGTCGGTTCACGCGTCACGGCGGCGTCCGTGCTGCCCATGGCTTCGATGCGCAGCATCGAATGCGGCAGTAACGGCACGATGTTCGGGCCGAGCGCCAGCCGGTCGAGGTGGGCAAAATACTCGCCGGTGGTGTGCCAGTCGATGCGGTCCACGACCTTGCGCAGCACGGGCTTCGGCATGTTTTCGACGCGCGTGAAGCAGTCGAGGATCGGGTCGTCACCATTGCGCCGTTGCGCACCGAAGGCCGTGCCCAGGCTGCAGTTGCCGACGACGACCGTCGTCGTGCCGTGGCGCACCGATTCCGGCAGGCCGGGTGCGAGTTCCACCTCGAGGTCGAGATGCGTGTGGATGTCGAGCAGACCCGGCATCAGCCAACGCCCGGTGGCGTCGACGACCCGCTCGGCGCGGTCGAGTGGCAGGCCAGGGCCGCGAGCTGCGATCTTGCCGGCTGCGATTGCGATGTCTTCCACGGCAGACGGGCCGCCCGTGCCATCGAACACGCGTGCGCCGCGAATCAGAACCTGCCAGTCCGGGTGCATGGGTTGACCGTCTTCCCTACGTCGTCGGTGGATCGAGGAGTGGCTGCGGCTCAGCTGGGCAGCACGCGCCCCGGGTTCAGGATGCCTTTCGGATCGAGCGCCTGCTTCAGTTTCTGCATCAATGCAATTTCGGCCGGACTGCGGCAAAGGTCGAGCCACGGCTGCTTCTCGCGACCGATGCCATGCTCGGCCGAGACGGAACCGCCCCGCGTCGCGAGCGGCTCGTAGACGCAGCGCTCGATGCCGTGTCGCGCCTCGGCGCCGGGCGGTCCTGCCGCGATGATGTGCAGGTTGCCGTCACCCAGGTGACCGAACACGAACCGGCGGTACGCTGGCCACTCGCGCTCGAGACGCCCCACGACTTCGGTCACGTACGCTTCCATCTCTGCGAGCGGCAGGCTGACGTCGAACGCCACCGGCATGCCGAGCCGGAAGAGCCCCTCGACATCGTCGCGCAGCGCCCACAACGCATCGCGCTGGGCCTCGGATGAACACACGACCGCATCGACTACGAGTCCGGCCTCGATCGCGCCGGCAATCGCTTCCTCGAACTGCGCCTGGTCCCGCGTCGGGTCACCACCCGCGCTTTCGACCAGCACGTAGTAGTCGTAAGTCTGCGGCAGGGGCGGAGTGCCCTGCGATGGCGGTGTCGTCACCATCCGGTAGAACTCGTTCCACATCAGTTCGAACGCCGAGAGCGCACCGCCGAGCGCGCCGTCGATGTGCTTCAGGAAGTGGGTCACAGCGGCGAACGTGGGGCACGCCACCAGTGCCGACTGCGTGCTGCGCGGGCTTTCGCGCAGGCGCAGCACCAGCCGCGTGATGACGCCGAGCGTCCCCTCCGAGCCGATGAACAACTGCTTCACGTCGTAGGCCGCGTTGTTCTTGAGCATGCGGTTCATCGCGGGGATGACCGTGCCATCGGCGAGCACGGCTTCCAGTCCCAGCACCGAGTCGCGTGTCATACCGTACCGGATCACGCCATTACCGCCCGCGTTGGTGGCGGCGCTGCCGCCAATGTGCGCCGAGCCGCGCGCGCCAAAGTCCACCGGATACAGCAGCCCGTGCTTTTCCGCTTCTTCCTGGATGCGCTGGACGGCTACGCCGGCTTCGACCGTCATCGTGCGGCCGATCGGATCGATCGATTCGATGCTATGCATGCGCTCGAGCGACAGCGCGATCTCGTGCTCGTCGGCGACGCTGCCCTGCACCAGGCCGGTGAGGCCGCCGAACAGCACGACCGGTTGCCCCGCTGCATGGCATTCGGCCAGCACGCGCGAGACTTCATCCGTGCTGCCGGGTCGCACGATTGCCTGCGCCTGACAGGGGCGGCGATCCGCCCAGCCCACGGCGCGTGCGGTCACCTCGTCACCGGTGAGGACGTTCGCATCGCCGACGATGGCAGCGAGTTTCGTGATCAGCATGCAGCGGACTCCGTTCTATCCGATGATGGCAGCCGCCGACAGCAGAACGGTGGGG
The DNA here is from genome assembly GCA_026398785.1 of Pseudomonadota bacterium. GTDB lineage: Bacteria > Pseudomonadota > Gammaproteobacteria > Steroidobacterales > Steroidobacteraceae > RPQJ01. The sequence goes on from JAPLSF010000099.1 coordinate 3,443, forward strand.
ATGAGCGTCGGGTCCAATTCTGCTCCCTGTCAGGCCTCGGACCGCGGCGTAGACCTCAGGTCACCAGTGCTTCGGTCACGTCTGCGAATGCATCCTGCAGTCTTGCGACCTGGGCGTCCGCAGTCGCCGGACACACCAGCATCATGTTGTGGAACGGTGCGATGAGGCAACCCCGGTTGAGCAGCGCGAGGTGGACCGTCTGCTCCAGTGCCGGTGCATGCGCAGCCTCCGCCTGCGTGCCGTTACGCAGGGGACCGGGTGCGCAAACGAACTCCACGCGTGCCCCGACGCGCACGACGTGCCAGGGTAGCCGGCGTGAATCGACGGTTGCCTGCAGGCCGGCCGCGAGTTTCTCTGCCAGCAGATCCATGTGCTGATACGCCCCGGCGGTCATGACCTGCTCGAGCGTTGCCCGCATCGCGGCCAGTGCCAGCGCGTTCGCCGATAGCGTGGTGCCCATGCCAGAGTGACCGGGCGGTGTTCGCGCTCGCACGTCGCCCAGGCGGCGAGCCACATCGTCGGTGAAGCCCCATACGCTGGCGGGGACGCCGCCGGCGATGGGCTTGCCCAGTACGAACAGGTCGGGCTCCAGCCCATGGGCACGCGTGTAACCGCCGGGGCCCGTCGAGATCGTGTGCGTTTCATCGATCAGCAGCAGCGTACCGGTCGCGCGCGTCAGGCGCCTGACGTCGTCGAGGAAACCCGGCTCGGGCAGCACCATGCAGGAATTGGTGAGCACGGGTTCCGTGATCACGCAGGCAACGTCGCCATGCGCCAACGCGACCTCCAGCGCCGCCAGGTCGTTGAACTCGACCACGCGCGCGAGTTGCGTGAGGTCGACGAATTGACCGAGGAGGCCGGGGCGATTGACCGGGCGCCCAGCGACGAGCCGCAAGTACGTCTCGTCGACACTGCCGTGGTAGCACCCGTTGAACACCAGGATCTTCGGCCGTCCCGTCACGGCGCGGGCCACGCGCAACGCAAAGCGGTTCGCGTCGGTCGCGGTCGTTGCGATCTGCCAGTGCGGCAGGCCGAAGCGCTGCATCAGCAAACGCCCGACCGCGATGGCGTCCTCTGTCGGCAGCATGTACGTCAGGCCCTTGTCGGCCTGTCGTGCGATGGCTTCCGCAACGGGCTTGGGTGAATGGCCGAACATCGAGCCGGTGTCGCCGAGGCAGAAGTCGTCGTACTCGTTGCCGTCGATGTCGTGCAGCGTCGCGCCCCGGGCCGACTCGACGACGAACGGGAACGGCATCGACCAGTCCTTCATCCAATGCATGGGAACGCCGTCGTAGAAGCCGGCGATGCCGTGGCCCGTCCGCTGCAGCGACCGCGGGTGCGCGTCGACATAGCGACGCTGTTCGGCGGTGAAGATTTCACCGATTCGATGTAATGCCACCCCGCCAAGAAAACCCGCCGTCACTGCACTCCCCCCAGGACAACATTGGGCGCCGTAATTCTAAGGCAGCGCTTGGACGCAGACCGCTGCGAATGAGTCCAAGACAAGTCCTGCGGGTACCGACTGCGGCGCCCGCGCAGTCCTTCCGACTAACTTCCTCCCCTTCCGCCCCTCTTCCTTGACGCTCCGCACCCGCCCATGGATACTGCAACGCGAGATGAACGTAACCGCGCAAATAACGCTGAATACCCGTTGGTGGTGGCGCCACTTCTAGGAGTGGGGCCGGCCGCGTCAGTCTCTTTCGCAGGATTCCAGGACCCATCTCCGCGCAGCACCGTGGGATGGGTTTTTTGTTGTCCGTCCCCCGGGCCCCCGCGA
>JAPLSF010000374.1 GCA_026398785.1 Pseudomonadota bacterium
TCGAACCCGGACAACCGTCGTGTCGAAAACCGCCTCGCCGGCGCCGACGCGAATCCGTACCTGGCGCTCGCAGCCTCCCTGGCCTGCGGCTACCTCGGCATGATGGAAGGCCTGAAGCCGTCGGAGCCCGTGTCCGGCAGCGCGTACGACCTGCCGTTCAACCTGCCGCGCAGCCTCGAAGAATCCGTGCGGCTGCTGCGCGATTGCCGGACGCTGATCGATACGCTCGGTGACCGCTTCGTGCTGGCCTACACCGCGGTGAAGGAAAGCGAGCAGGATACGTTCCTGCAGGTCATCAGCAGCTGGGAACGCGAGCACCTCTTGCTCAACGTGTGAGGAAAAGGGGTTAGGGGATGTTCTGACTAACCCCTATCCCCTAACCCCTAACCCCTTTTTTCGAGTGGTCACCGCAATGCGCTCCACCCCGTACCTCGCCGACCGCACCACCGCCCGCTGGCAGGAGCTGGACCGCCAGCACTACCTGCATCCGTTCACGGACTACAAGAACCTGCACGCGAAGGGTTCGCGGGTCATCGTCAAGGCCGAGGGCGTGTACCTGTACGACTCCGAAGGCAACCGCATGCTCGACGGCATGGCGGGCCTCTGGTGCGTCAACCTCGGTTACGGTCGCAAGGAACTTGCCGAGGCCGCGTACCATCAGCTGCTCGAGCTGCCGTACTACAACAGCTTTTTCCAGACGGCCCACCCGCCGGCCATCGAACTGGCAAAGCAGCTCGTCGACCTGACGCCGCCGCAGTTCAACCGCGTGTTCTTCACCGGCTCGGGCTCGGAAGGCAACGACACGGTCGTGCGACTCGTGCGCCGCTACTGGGACCTGCTCGGGCAGCCGGAGCGCAAGGTCATCATCAGCCGCGTGAATGCCTATCACGGCAGCACCATGGCCGGGGCGAGCCTCGGTGGCATGGGGTTCATGCACGAGCAGGGCGGGCTGCCGATCCCGGACATCGTCCACATTCCGCAGCCGTACTGGTACGGCGAGGGCGGCAGGCTGAGCCCGGCCGAATTCGGCGTGAAGATCGCGCACACGCTCGAGCAGAAGATCCTCGAAATGGGCCCGCAGAAGATCGCTGCCTTCATCGGCGAGCCGATCCAGGGCGCCGGCGGCGTGATCATCCCACCGGAGACCTATTGGCCCGAAATCCAGAAGATCTGCGACCGCTACGGCATCCTGCTGGTCGCGGACGAGGTCATCTGCGGTTTCGGCCGCACCGGTCACTGGTTCGGCTCGAACCTCTTCGGGATCAAGCCCGACCTGATGACGATCGCCAAGGGCCTGTCGTCGGGCTACCTGCCGATCGGTGGCGTCATGGTGGCGGACCGGGTGGCCGACGTGATCATCGACCAGGGTGGCGAGTTCGCCCACGGCTTCACCTACTCGGGCCATCCGGCGGCCTGCGCCGTCGCCAGCGTCAACCTGACGCTGATCCAGCATGAAAACCTCGTGCCGCGCACGCGCGACGAGACCGGTCCCTACCTGGCCAGGAAGTGGCGCGACATTTCGGAGCACCCGCTGGTGGGGGAGGCGCGGTCGGTCGGCCTGATCGGCGCTTTGGAACTGGTCAAGGACAATGGCGCGCGGACGTTTTTCGACAACCGCGGCGAGGTCGGCACGATCTGCCGTGACTTCTGCTTCGAGAATGGCCTGATCATGCGCGCGGTCCGGGACACGATGATCATTTCGCCGCCGCTCGTGATCAGCCGCGAACAGCTCGACGAGCTCGCCGAGAAGGCATGGCGTTGCCTCGACCTGACGTACGCCCGTTGCCGCGCGGAAGGTCGCCTGTAGAAGTGGCAGTCGCGCCCGAAGCTGGGGCAGCGCGTTTGCCGTGGTGCACCGAAGTGCAGCGCGGCAAGTTGCCCCTAGCCACGGAAAAAAATCTTCGCTATACAGCAACACTCGCGCCATTCGGTGCGCTTCGCAGCAAGCACAGGGGTATGTCCAAGATGAGCATCAGCATCCGTGCCGGGTTATTGAGCCTGGTGGTCGCCACCGCCCTCGTGGGCTGCGGCAAGAAGGAGGCGGCTCCTCCGGCCGCCGAGACCGCCGCTGACTCGAACGAAGTGCTCGAGACCAAGCTGCTGGCGGGCAATACCGGCTATGACGTCGTCGTGCCGTCGGCCTCCTTCATGGAGCGCCAGATCAAGGCGGGCGTCTTCATGAAGCTCGACCGCAGCAAGCTCACCAACTGGGGCAACCTCGACCCCGAAGTCCTGCAGCGCGTCGCCCTGCACGATCCGGGCAACGAGCATGCGGTGAACCACATGTGGGGCACCGACGGCATCGGCTACAACGAGGGCAAGATCAAGAAGATCGCC
>JAPLSF010000185.1 GCA_026398785.1 Pseudomonadota bacterium
TCAGGCCGCCCCGAACGGCCCACCGGCGGCTTGAGCGGATAGTCCGCGTCGATGTTGGGCTCGACCAGGTAGAACTCGAGTTCCGGCGCGACGATCGGCTTCCAGCCCTTCTGCGCGTACAGGTCGAGGATGTGGCGCAGGACGTAGCGTGGCGCCATCGTCACCGGACGGCCGTCCGAGTAATAGCTGTCGTGGATGACCTGTGCGGTCGGCTCGGCGGCCCACGGCACGACGCGCGTCGTGTTCGGGTCGGCCTTCAGCACGATGTCGATCTCCGACGGGCTGATGGCACGGTCGTCGTCCGGGTAGTCGCCCGTGACTGTCTGCAGGAAGATGCTCTCGGGCATGCGCATGCCCTCGTCTTCCGCAAACTTCATCGCGGGCATCACCTTGCCGCGCGCGATGCCTGCCATGTCGGGGACCACCGCCTCGACTTCCGAGATGCCGTGTTCCTTGAAAAACTGCTGGATCGGGGTGCTCATGAAAACTACTTCCGTGCGTTGATTCGTGCACGCGCCGCTGCGCCGAACGCGGCGAACAAGGCGTGCGAAAAAGGGTTCTTCAGGACTTGCCATTCCGGATGCCACTGCACCGCGAGCGCGAAGCCCGGTGCATTGCCGACGCGGAACGCTTCGATCAGCCCGTCGGGTGCACGGGCTTCGATTTCAAGATTGCGCCCGAGCGTCTGCACGCCCTGCGCATGCAGCGAGTTGACCATCACCCGCTCCGAGCCTGCGAGCCCGTGCAGGTAGCCGCCCCGCACGAGTTCCACCTCGTGGGCGGGCGCGTACTGGATGTCGAGCGGCTGCTCCTTGTCCTCGCGGTGGTCCTGCATGCCCGGCACGTCCTGCACTTTCTGCCAGAGCGTGCCGCCGAAGGCGACGTTCATTTCCTGGAAGCCGCGGCAGACGGCGAAGAGCGGAATGCCCGCCGCGAGCACGCGCGGAATCATCGGCAACGTCGTCTGGTCGCGGTGCGGATCGTGCAGCGTGTCCGGATCGCCTGCGGGGCCCTGGTAACGGTGCGGCTCGACGTTGGACGGGCTGCCTGTCAGCAGGATGCCGTCGAGTTGCGACAGCAGCGCGTCGAGGTCGCGCTCACCCAGCGCAGGAATGAGGACCGGCATGGCGTCGGCCGCCTCGGCCACGGCGGCAATGTATTTCTCCCCGACGCAGTGGAAGGGGTGCGGGCCCAGGATCCGGCGATCCGCGGGAATGCCGATCAATGGTTTGTGGCGAGCCACGTTTAAAATCCTAGACGGCTCTTGGGAGGCCATCATTCGGGGACGGTCCGGATTAAACCACAGCCACCCCCCTGCCGTCGCCGCGCAGCGCAAAAAAACGGCCAAAAATCAGCCTAAACATGGACTTGGATCGATTCTTGACAGCGGCCCAACGGCTTGCCGGCCGACGCGACTAACGGCTATTCTCCCTGCTCCCGGACGGCTTGGCCGTCGCTAAATCCTAAACAACGGGTGCTTCATGCCGCAGTTTGCGGAATTCGGGCCGGCCGCTGCCTGGCTCAAGCGTCAGCCGCAGGTACGCTTCGTCGACCTGCTGCTCGCCGACCTCATGGGCATCCCCCGCGGCAAGCGAGTCACGGCTGCCGAACTCGAAGGCGTGCACGGCCTGGGTCTGCTGCTGCCGGGCTCGATGTTCGCGCTCGACGTGCTCGGCGGCACGGTGCAGTCCACCGGCCTCGGCTTCGACGAAGGCGATGCCGATCGCGTGTGCCTGCCGATCGCAGGCACGCTCGTGCCGGTGCCATGGCTCGGCGAACACATCGCGCAGATGCAGGTCAGCATGTACGAGCACGACCGCACGCCGTTCCACGGCGATCCGCGGCACGTGCTCGAGAGCGTCGTCGCGCGCTTCACCGCGCTCGGACTGAAGCCCGTGATGGCCGTCGAACTCGAGTTCTACCTGGTCGACCGCGAGCGGACGCCGGAAGGCCATGCGCAACCGCCGCGCCAGCCGCTGACCGGCCGCCGCGAGGTGAAGACGCAGATCAACTCGATGCAGGAATTGAACGAGTACTCGGCCGTGCTCAGCGCGATCGATGCGGCCGCGCGCGCACAGGAACTGCCCGTCGGCACCGTGCTCGCCGAATACGGTCCCGGCCAGTTCGAAGTTAACCTGCACCACGTCGCCGATCCCCTGCTCGCCTGCGACCACGCCATCCGCCTCAAGCGGCTGGTGAAAGGCGTGGCGCTCGCCCACGGCATGGAAGCGACGTTCATGCCGAAGCCGTACCGCGACCAGGCCGGCAGCGGCGCGCACCTGCACGTCAGTGTGCTCGACGCGAAGGGCCGCAACATTTTCGCGGCGGAAGATCCTGCGGGCAGCGAGCAACTGCGCCACGCGATCGGCGGGCTGGCGGCGACGATCAACGACGCGATCGCGATCTGCGCGCCGACGGCGAATTCCTACCGCCGCTTCCAGCCCGAGGCGTACGTGCCGCTCAATCCGAGCTGGTCCGTGAACAATCGTGGCGTCGCGTTCCGCGTGCCGCACGGCCCACCCGCGAGCCGCCGTGTCGAGCACCGCATCGCCGGCGCCGACGCCAATCCGTACCTGCTCTCCGCCATCGTGCTGGCCGGCATGCACTTGGGGCTCACGCGCAGACTCGACCCGGGCCCCGTGCTGGCAGGCAATGCCTACCGCGACACGACACCGACGATTCCGCAGTCCTGGCCGGAAGCGCTCGGCGTGTTCGAACGTAGCGAGTTTGCACGGGAATACCTGGGCGAGCGCTTCGCGAGCCTGTATGCCCAGACACGCCGCGGGGAGATGCAGGATTTCTACTCTTACGTGCCGGCCATCGATTACGACTGGTACCTGACGACGAGCTGAGCCATGCCGGTCGAACACATCGATTCGTACTACGCGGCGTCGGCGAATCCTGCGCCGGACCGGCCGCCGCTGACGGGCGACGTCGAAGCCGACGTCTGCGTCGTGGGCGGCGGGATCGCGGGCTGTGCGACCGCGCTGTTCCTCGCCGAGCGCGGCTACCAGGTGGTGCTGCTCGAGGGCAATCGCATTGCGTTCGGCGCGTCCGGGCGCAGCGGCGGCCAGGCGATCGTCGGTTACGCGTGCAGCCAGGACAAGCTCGTCTCGCAGGTCGGCAAGTCCGCTGCGAAGCGGATGTTCGACATCAGCGTCGAAGCGCTCGACCTGGTGAAGGCGCTGGTCGACAAGTACCGCATTGACTGCGACGTGCGCTGGGGGCACCTGCATACGGCTCTCAAGCCGCGGCAGGCAACGGAGCTGCGCGCTTACCAGGACGAACTGGTCAACGAGTACGGTTACACCGGCACGCGCTGGCTCGACCAGGTCGAACTCGGCAAGGTACTGAACACCGATCGCTACATCGGCGGCCTGCGCGACGACCGCAGCGGCCACCTGCATCCGCTCAACTACACGCTGGGACTCGCGGCTGCCGCCGCAGCTGCCGGCGTGAAGATCTACGAGCAGGCAATGGTCGTGGGCATCGAGCACGGCGCGACCGTGAAGCTGCGCACGGCTGGCGGACATTCGGTGCGGGCCAGGCACGTGGCACTATGCTGCAACGCTTTCATCGACGAAAAGATCTCGAAGCGGCTCCGCGACCGCATCATGCCGGTCGGCACGTACATCATCGCCACTGAACGACTCGGGCAGGCGCGCATCGAGTCACTGCTGCGCGAGAACGTCGCCGTGTCCGACGTCAACTTCGTGCTCGATTATTTCCGCCGCTCGGACGACCACCGCCTGCTGTTTGGTGGTCGGGTCAGCTACTCGGGCCGCGATGCGCGCAACACCGCCAGGGCCACGCGCGTGCGGATGCTCAATGTCTTCCCGTCACTCGCCGACGCGAAGATCGACTTCGCATGGGGCGGCCACGTCGACATCACGATGAGCCGCGCACCGGACTTCGGACGCATCGCAACCAACGTGTATTACCTGCAGGGTTTCTCGGGACACGGCATCGCGCTGACCGGCATCGCTGGCCAGATGGTGGCCGAGACGATCGCGGGACAGGCCGAGCGCTTCGATCTCTTTGCCCGGCTCAAGCACCAAGACTTCCCTGGCGGCCCCGCCTTGCGCACGCCAGCGCTCATGCTCGCAATGCTGTGGTTCCGGCTCAAGGACCTGCTTTGATGCTGCTGGTCAGGGCCTGACCTCGAACGAGGACTGCGTGGCCACGGTCACCACCTGCCCGGCCGTCAGCGTCACTTCGCCGCCCGTGCCCTTGGCGGCCGCCGTGCCGGCCGCCCCGCCGAGGATGCCGCCGACGACGGAGCCATTCTTGTGCGAGACCTGGTGGCCGATGATCGCACCGGCAGCCGCACCGCCGACGATCTTGGCGGTGTCCTTGCCAGTCTCACTCTTGCCGAGCTGCGTGAACGGCGCATTGATCGGCACGCTGGCGCCATTCGCCGCGACCAGCGAATTGAAGGTCACGCCGAGCGTCGGGGTGCCGCCGATCTTCTTGCTGCCCGAGATGATCTGCGTGATCGAGCCGTGCACGGACGCCCCAGCCTTCGCTGCGCGCCGATCGCCGACCATCAGGTCCGACGCGAGACGCGCATCGACGCCATCGCCGACCTTGTTCGTCTTGGTACCGACCGGAGTGACCAATTCGATCGCGAGCTGCGTTCCCGCGGGCACGACGATCGGTGTTGCCGGCGCCGCCGCCTTCGGTGCTGCCGCTGCAGTACGCGTGGCCGGCTTGGCGGCGCTCGCCTTCTTCGCCGCAGCCTGTCTGGCGGCTGCCGCTTGCGTGGCTGCAGCGGCCTCCGCCGCTGCCGTTTCGGCATCCCGCCTGGCGAGCTCGGCTTCGAGCTCCTTTTGCTTCAGCGCCGTCTCGCGTTCGGCGAGTTCCTTTTCCTTTGCCGCCAGTTCCGCGGTCTTCGCTTCGTCGGCAGCTTGCGCAGCCGCGGCCGCCTGGGCGGCAGCGTCGTCCTGAGTCGTCGCTTGAGCCAGGGGCTCCGGCGTTGCCGCCGGCGGCGTGGACTTACTGCAGGCCGTCATTCCCAGCGCAAGAGCAGCAGCAGACAACAGCAGGATTCGAAGCGTCGAGGTGTGGGACATGGCAGTCACTGTGTGCGTGGAAGTTAGCCCTACGGTACCCGAAACGACGCACCGTGCGCATCTGCCTTGCCCGAATGAGCACGCGATCACGACGCTGCAGGCACAGACCGGCACACGGAGGCGGGGCGGGAACTCCGGCGTTTCGCCGTCCGACGCTCAGTCCTCGCCGCTGGCGACGCTGGCTCCGCTCGTGCACGTTTCATGCACGACGACGCGGGCCAGCAGCGGCAGCGCGGGCTTCAGCTCCCGCCAGATGTAGCGCGCCAGGTTCTCGCTGGTCGGGTTGTCGAGCCCGGGGACGTCGTTGAGGTACCGATGGTCGAGCCGCTGGAACAGGGGTTCGAACGCCTGCTTGATCTCGGCGAAGTCCATGACCCAGCCCAGGCGCGGATCCACCGGTCCGCTGACGTGCAGTTCGACCCGAAACGAATGCCCGTGGACGCGCGCGCACTTGTGCCCTGCCGGGACGTTCGGCAGCCGGTGTGCGCTCTCGAGCGTGAAGGTCTTGAATATATCCACTGGCCGTATTCCTCGTCACCTGGGCGCAATTGCCGCGACTTTCGGACGCAGCACGAAGCAGATGTGAATCTTCGGGTTGCGCGCGAAATCCTCGGGGATCGTCGAGCGCGTGACGTCCTCCACTGCAAAGTGCTCCAGCGTCGCGCCGTCGAGCTTGAACTTCTGGAAGTTGTTCGAGAACACGATCATGCCGCCCGGCGCCAGCAGCCTCGACGCCATCGTCAGCAACCAGCCGTGGTCCATCTGCACGTCGAACTCACGCTGCATGCGCTTGGAGCGTGAGTGCGTAGGCGGGTCGATGAAGATCAGGTCATAGGCCGGCGGGCGGATCTGCTGCGACTGCGCCTCGAGCCACGCCAGGCAATCCGCCTGGATGAATTCGTGCATGGGACCGCGCAGGCCGTTCAAGTCCAGGTTGCGCAGGGCCCAGTCGAGGTAGGTCTTCGACATGTCGATGGTGGTCGAGGCTGCCGCGCCGCCACCAACGGCATGCACCGTGGCCGCACCCGTATACGCGAAAAGGTTCAGGAAGCGCTTGCCCTTCGCCCAATCACCGAGCCGCATGCGTGTGATGCGGTGGTCCAGGAACAGCCCGGTGTCGAGATAGTCGGTGAAGTTGACCAGGAAGCGATAGCGGCCCTCGCGCACGACGTGGAACTGCGCTTCTGCATCGAGCTTTTCGTACTGCTCGCCAGCCTTCTGCCGTTTACGCACACGCAGGAACATGCGCTCCGGCGCGATCTCCAGCACCGACGGAATGGCAGCGAGCGCTTCATCACGACGGGCACGCACGGACTCCTGCGCGATACTCGACGGCGCCGCGTATTCCTGCACGCAGGCCCAGCGCTCGTCATTGCCGTAGAGGTCGATGGCGAAGGCGTATTCGGGCATGTCTGCGTCGTAGACGCGAAAGCAGGCGACGTCGTTGCGACGCGCCCAGTCGGCGAGCTTCGAGTAATTCTTGCGCAGACGGTTGGCGAACATCGACGAGCCGGGACGTTCGCGTGCAGCCTCGAGCCGAGCCGCGCGCACCTGCACCGGATCGGGCTCCTTCGCTGAATCGTCGAGGTGAAAGCGCAGCAGCCGGCATTCGATCGCGCCGTTGTAGAGCGTGTGCGTGCGATACGCGCGCAGGCCCAGCGCGCGTCCCAGCGGCGGATCACCGGTAAAGACACCAGCCTCCCAGCCTGGGAAGCAGCGCAGCAGCTTGTCGCCAAGGCTGGCGTAAAGAGCCTCGATCTGTTCCGGATCACCGATGCGCACGCCATACGGCGGATTCACCACGACCAGACCCTTGGGGTGAGTCGTCGACGGCAGGTTCGAGAGATCGCGGCGATCGAACCGCAGGTGGTTACCGAGTCCGGCTCGGTTCGCGTTGGCGATTGCGGCGCGGATCGCGGTCTGGTCGCGATCGCTGCCCGCGCAGCGACCTCCTTCGAGCGCCTCGAGCTTGCGTGCGTTCTCTGCGGCGGTTCGCAGAGTGAGCCACAGCGCTTCATCGTGCTGCAGCCAGCGTTCGAAGCCGAACCGGCGCCGCAGCAATCCAGGCGCAATCCCGGCGGCGATCATCGCGGCTTCGATCACGAGCGTGCCCGAGCCGCACATGGGGTCGTAAAACGCCGCACCTTCCGCCGCCATCGCGGTCCAGCCTGACCGCAGCAGCAACGCGGCCGCCAGATTTTCCTTGAGCGGTGCCTCGACGCCGGTCTGACGGTAGCCGCGGCGGTGCAGCGGTTCGCCACTGAGGTCGATGCCGACAGTCACGCGTTCCCTGGCAAATCGCAGGCTCACGCGCAGATCGGGCGAGGCTCGATCGACGTTGGGTCGCTCGCCCGTGTGTTCGCGCATGCGATCCACGATCGCGTCCTTGGCGCGCAGCGCCGCGAACTGCGTGTGGCGCAGCCAACTCGGCGATTCGCCGACGACATCGACCGCAAACGTGCCGTCCGAGCCCACGTGGCTCTCCCACGGCAACTCGAGCAGTCCTCGATACATCACGTCGGGATCGCTCGCGCCGAGATCGGCCAGCGTCAACAGCACGCGACTGGCGGTGCGCGACTGCAGGCAAGCGGTGTATGCACTCGCCAGCGGCCCTTCGAAGCTCACGCCTGCCGGATGTTCACGCACGACGTCCACGCCAAACTGGCGCAGCTCGGCCGACAGCATGTCCGCAACGTTGAGCGGGCAAGCTGCAAAGAAGCGGTAGCGTCGTTCTGGTGTGGCGCTGCCGGTCAAGCGGACTCCCGCCGCACAGGCAACTGCATCAGGTCGCGAGGCCGTACGTCCTGCAACGCGCGTCCGATGATGCGATAGCTGTCCGCATCGAACGCGGCATCGCTGTCGGCGCGCAGCAGGGCCTGCACTTCTGCTTCGTCGCGCGCCGTGCCGAGGTGGCGCCAGCGGTCGAGCACGTGAATCTGCAAACCAGTCCCGGCGGGTGCGGGCTCCCGGATGCCGATGGCGCCGGCAAACGGCCACGGCTTGAACTTCAGCGGCACGAGCGTCATCTGCAACCGCGCATCGTGCAGCGCGCGCGGTTCCCTGCCGATGCAGGCACCGCGACACTTCTTGACCTGGTAGGCGAAGCAGCTGCCCTCGCCCGATTCCAGACCGAGCAGCTTCAGGCACAGCCCCGCTTCACGCGCCTTGCCCTCGAGCGCACGCCATGCGTCCTTTTCGGCACGGAACGGCCCGAAGACGGGATCGGCATCGAGGCCAGAATCCACGTCTGCGATCGGCACGACTTGCGGCCGCAAACCCTGCTCGTCACGGACGAGGCACACGACGCAGTCGCCTTCGTGACGGCGCAGGCGTCGATTGCCCGTCGGCAATAGTTCCTTCACCAGTCGCGATTCGAGCAGCAGCGCCCCAAGTTCGCCTCCCGTCTCGATCCACTCCACCTGGCGCACCTGGTGCGCGAGTTTCGATTCCTTGCCGGAGCGATGCCGGGCCGCGAAGTGCTCGAACACGCGACTGCGGATATTGCGGCTCTTGCCGACGTACAGCAGCGTCCCGCCTTCGCCACGGAACAGGTACACGCCCGGCCCTTCCGGCAAGTCATCGGCGAGTTCCGGCGGCAGGTGCGGCGGCAATCGCGTCTCGCGCAACGCATCCGTCACTGCAGCGTGCATCACGTCGACACCACGCTGGTTCTCCATGGCCGCAATCAATGCGGGCAGCACTTGCGCATCGCCAAGCGCGCGATGCCGCGCCATGCAGGAAAGCCCGAAGCGTTCCATCAGGGTGTCGAGGTTGTGGCGCGAGTGCTCCGTATACAGCGCGCGCGACAGCTTCACGGTGCACAGCACCGGCGCGGCGAACTTCACGCCGAGCCGGCGGAACTCCGCGCGCAGGAAGCCGTAGTCGAAGCGCGCATTGTGCGCGACGAACAGCCGCCCCTCGAGCCGTTGCCGCACTTCCTGCACCACGTCGGCAAAAGGCGGCGCGTCAGCCACCATCGAGTCGTCGATGCCCGTGAACGACGCAATCGACGACGGAATCCGGATGCCGGGGTGCACGAGCGTGCTCCACTCCGCGACGATCTCGCCCTGCTCTAGCAGCACGATGCCGACTTCGATGACGCGGTGGTGTGCGGCCATTCCGCCCGTGGTCTCGAGATCGACGCAGGCGACCGGACCGCGCAACGACAGGGACTGCAGCGCAATGGCCGCCGCGGTGTCAGGCATGCGTTCAGCCCGGGGCACGGCCATCCAGCGACAGGATCGGGTAGTAAAGCTCGGGACGCCGGTCACGGAAGACGCCCCACGCGTGCCGTTGCACGCGCAGCAGATCGAGGTCGAACGTGGCGGTGAGCACGGTCTCCGACTCGCGGTCGGCCTCCGCCACCTTGCCACCCGTGCTGTCGGCAATGAACGACGAGCCGTAGAACGTCATCTCGTACTTCTGGCCCTTCTCCACGCCGATACGGTTGGACGCGACCAGCGGCATGACGTTGGCGGCGGCGTGGCCCTGCATGCAGCGCTGCCAGTGATCGCGCGAATCGATGGTCGGGTCCTGCGGTTCGGAGCCGATCGCCGTCGGGTACATCAGGATGTCCGCGCCCATCAGCGCCATGCAGCGCGCGGC
>JAPLSF010000085.1 GCA_026398785.1 Pseudomonadota bacterium
GCAACCAATGGCTTTCCTCGCTGAAATCAAACGCCGTCGCGTCGGCAAAGTCGCCATCGCGTACGGCGCGGTGGCCTGGGCGGTCACCGAGGCCGCCTCCGTCGTGCTGCCCGCGTTGTACGTGCCCGAATGGGCCATGACCTTCCTCGTCATTTTCCTGCTGGTCGGGTTCCCGATCGCGATGGTGCTCGCGTGGGTGTTCGACGTCAGTGCGACCGGCATCGAACGGACGGAGCCGCTGCCCGGGGCACCGCCGCAGATGCAGTTCCGCACGCGTGCGGCGTTCGGCGCCGCCGTGCTGATCGCGATGGCCGGGCTCGGCTACCTGCTCTATGAACGAGGCATGGGCCGCGCCGAGGCTGCCGGCAACCGCAGCTCGATCGCCGTGCTGCCATTCACCAACCTGAGCGGCGACGCCAGCAAGGATTACTTCAGCGACGGCATGTCCGAGGAACTGCTCGACCTGCTGGCACGAATTCCCGGGCTCAAGGTGGCTGCGCGCACTTCTGCATTCGCCTACAAAGGCCGCAACGTCGACGTCCGCGAAGTCGGCAAGGAACTCGGCGTTGAAACGGTGCTGGAGGGCAGCGTCCGTCAGTCCGCCGACCAGGTGCGCATCACGGCACAACTGATCGACACGGAGTCGGGCTTCCACATCTGGTCGGAAACCTACGACCGCCGGATGGCGGACATCTTCACGGTGCAGGACGAGATCGCGACGGCGATCGTCGACAAGCTGAAGATCGAACTCGCGCCCAAGGAGCAGCAGCTTGCGCAGCGTGAAACGGCACCCACCCAGAATGTCGAAGCCTACGAGTTTTACCTGCAGGCACGCGCAATCTGGAAGCGCCGCGGTGAAGACAACCTGAATCGCGCCATCGAGTTGTACCAGGCCGCGCTCGCCCGCGACCCGGCATTTGCCCGCGCGCATGCGGCGCTGGCCTCCGCCTATGTCGTGCTGCCCGGCTACAGCATGGACGATGGCGACGAGGAGAAATTCCTGAAGATGGCGGAGCAGTCGGCGCGACAGGCGCTTGCGCTGGATCCGAACATCGGCGAGGCGCACGCCGTGCTGGCCCAGATCAACGCCGCGCGCGGGAATTTCCTCGACGCGGAATCCGGGTTTTTCTTTGCCATCTCGCTCGAGCCGAACGAACCTACACCGCACCACTGGTATTCGATCCTGCTGAACAAGGTCGGGCGCCTCGATGCCGGGCTCGAGCAGGCCCGCCGCGCGTACGAACTCGATCCAAGTTCGCCGGTGCTCGTGTCCAACCTCGCCAATACCTACCTGTTGCTTGGCGAGGACGAGCAGGCCCTGCGTTACTCGACGCTCGCCAGGGAGCTGGGTATCGGCAGTGGCGCGAGCGAAGGCGTGGAGGCGACCGTCGCGATGCGCCGCGGTCAGTGGGACGAGGCAAAGCGGCTGCTGGCGGCTCAGGTGACACTGCCGGCTGAACTGCGGCCGCTGGTCGGCCAGTTCGTCGACGCGATTGCAGACCCTGCCAGGCGCCCGGCCGTAGTCGCAGGATTCCGTTCCATCGACCCGAAGGTTGCCACCCAGGAAGACCTGTTGATGCCGTACCTGCAGCTGCAGCAGTACGACCTCGTCTATCGCATTGTCGACGAATCGCTGGACCATGACCGTATGGCCTGGGCGCATGACTGGGATCTCATGCACGCGTGGACGAGCGAGGGGGCAGCCTTCCGCAAGGATCCACGCTTCTCGAAGCTCGTCGAGCGCATCGGCCTGGTCGACTACTGGAAGCAGTACGGCTATCCGGACCGCTGCCGCGCCGGCGCGGGCGACGTCGCCCTCGTCTGTTCGTGACGTGCACCGTCGCGCCACTTCCGCCGGGGTCCTGGTCGGCGTTCTCTGCGCCGGGCTGATCTCGCCTGCGGCGCACGCATTAGAGGTGCTGCGCGCGGACGCAGTCTACGACAAAGGGGTTTTCCATATTCGTTTCGAGGCACTCCTCGCTGCGCCGGTAACCGGCGTGGCTGCGGTGCTCGGGGACTATGCCGGCTACGGCAAGCTGGACTTGCGCATTCGTCGCGTGGAACTGCTCGGATCCCAGCCGGACGGCGCTGTGCTGTTGCGCACGCTGATCCATGCCTGCGCGGGCATTTTCTGCCGTACGGTGGAGCGCGTAGAACGTGTGAAGAGGATACCGGACAGCCTGGTGGCCGAGGTGATCCCGGAGCGCAGCGACATTCGTCGCGGCGTCGCGCGAACCAGTTGGCGGCAGCAAGGTGCTGGCACGGTCGTACGCTACGAGGCCGAATTCGAGCCGGACTTCTGGGTGCCCGGATTCATCGCGCAGCGTTCCGGGGTCAAGGAACTGCGGGAGTCGACGCTGCGGATGTTCAAGAGCGTGGAGCGCGAGGCCAATGACAGGTGAAGGGGCCGCCACGCGTGCCCGCATTCTGCGCTTTGCACCCGCACTGCTGGCCTGGCATGAATCCGAAGGGCGCAAGGACCTCCCGTGGCAGCGAGACCGCACTCCGTACCGCGTCTGGGTCGCCGAGGTCATGTTGCAGCAGACGCAGGTCGGCACGGCCGCCGGCTACTACGAGCGCTTCATGGCGCGTTTTCCGAAGGTGCGCGATCTCGCTGCGGCGCAACTCGACGAGGTGCTGCATCTCTGGTCCGGTCTCGGCTACTACGCGCGCGCCCGTAACCTGCAGCGTGCGGCCCAGATACTGGTGCAGCGTCACGGTGGCGAGTTTCCCGCGACACTCGCTGAGTTGATGGCGCTGCCCGGCATCGGGCGCTCGACGGCCGGCGCGATCCTGGCGTTGTCCCGCGGCGAACGTCATCCGATCCTCGATGGCAACGTCAGGCGCGTGCTGGCGCGCTACTTTGCGGTCGACGGATATCCTGGCGACACGACGGTCGAACGCAGGCTCTGGGCCCTGGCGGAAGCATGCACGCCGCATTCGCGCGTGGACGAATACACGCAAGGCATCATGGATCTCGGCGCGACGATCTGCACGAGGGCCAACCCAGCCTGCCTGTTGTGTCCGGTCAATTCGGCATGCGAGGCCCGGCAGAATGACGCGCAGCGCCTGTATCCCGCACCGAAGCCGCGCAAGGCGCGCCCGCAGCGCGAGGCGTGGGTGGTGCTCGCGCGCCGCGGCAGCAAGGTGCTGTTGGAGCGACGGCCGCCGAGCGGCATCTGGGGCGGCCTGTGGGGCCTGCCGGAATTCCCTACGCGCCAGCACGCCGCCCAATGGTGCAGGGAGTACCTCGCGGGTTCGTCGGCGTTGCGGCCGGAAGAACCGCTCAAGCACGCGTTCAGTCACTTCGACTACGACATCAAGCCGCTCACGGTGCATTGCGCCGGCAAGGCGCCTGCACTGCGCGACGACGATCGCTACCGCTGGTACGACGTCGATGACCCGGCCGAGGTTCGAACGTTCGGCCTGCGCTGCATCTTCGCCGGCGCGCTGTTGATGTTGCTTGGAGTAATTCTCGGGGCGTTTGGCGCGCATGCCCTGCAGAAAATGCTCACGCTCAAGCAACTGTCGAGCTACCAGACGGGTGTGATGTATCAGCAGCTGCACTCGCTGGCACTGATCCTGGTGGGGATCCTTGCGTTGGTGACGTCGGCCTCGCGCTGGTTGCCGCGCGCCGCCGTGCTGTTCGGCGTCGGCATCTTCTTCTTCTCGGGTTCAATCTACGCGCTGACGTTCGGCGCACCCCGCTGGCTCGGCATGGTCGCGCCGATGGGCGGACTCAGCTTCATGCTCGCGTGGCTCTCGATCGCGTTGCACGCAGGGAAGGGGGGAAGGTGAGGAAGAGGGGAAGGGGAGGAAGGGGAGGAAGGGGAGGAAGGGGAGGACGGGGAGGAAGGGGAGGAAGGGGAGGAAGGGCTTAGACAGAGGTGCGCACTTTCGACTGACCCTTTGCTCCTTCCTGACCTTCCTGACCTTCCTGACCTTCCTCCCCTTCCTCCCCTACTCCGGCCGGTATTCAGCCGGCTTCGCGCTGCCGCCGCCGAACAGGAACTTCTCCATTTCCTCGGCGAGGAACTGGCGCGCCTTCGGCTCGATCGTCGACAGGCGGTACTCGTTGATCAGCATCGTCTGGTGGCCGACCCACGCGCGCCACGCTTCCGCCGAGATGTTTTCATGGATTCGCTTGCCCAGCTCGCCCGGGTAAGGAACACGATCGAGGCCGTCGGCCTCGCGCTTCAGGTATTGGCAGTAGATGGTGCGGGGCATCGGGTGAGGGTTATTGAATAGAGGTTGATCAAGTCAGGGTGGTGGCAGCGACGATGATGCCGTCTTCATCCACGTAGATGAACTCGCCGGGCCGGAACGTCACGCCGGCGAAACGGACCGGTACGTCGCGGTCGCCTTCGCCGCGCTTGTCGCTGCGCAATGGCATGGTGCCAAGCGCGCGGATGCCGAGATCCATGCGGCCGAGCTCGGCCGAATCGCGGATGCAGCCGTGGATGATCACGCCCGCCCAGCCGTTGCTGACCGCGGCGAGCCCGAGTTTGTCGCCCAGCAATGCCCGCCGGCGCGATCCGCCCCCGTCGACGATAAGCACGCGACCTTCGCCCGGGCTATCCACCGCTTCCTTGACCCGCGAATTGTCTTCGAAGCAGCGGATCGTACTGATCGGCCCATGAAACGCCCGGCGTCCGCCGAACATGTGGAAGACCGGCTCACACACCTGCACGCGATCACCGTGATCGTCGCAGAGGTCGGCCGTGCCCTTGGCCAGGGTGGGGGTCGTCATCGTCGCGGTGCCTCGTCGTCGGCTGAAAATCGTCGCCGGCGAATTATAAGGCGCGACAGCGGCCGATCGTGCGGCGATGAGCATGCGGACGGGACGGGCGCCTTGCGACGCCCATCCCGGCAATCCGCGGGCCGCAACGGCTTACTGGATCCGGATCTGCCGCGGCTGCGGCTCGACGACACGCTGCTTCGGGATGTGGATGACGATCAGCCCGTCACGGCTCTCGGCGCTGATGCCCTGCTGGTCGGCGTTCTCCGGCAACGCGAAGCGGCGCGCGAACGCGCCGTAGCAACGCTCGATGCGATGCGCCTTCTCCTGGTCCTCGCGCTGCTCCTGCTTGCGCTCGCCGGCGAGCGTCAGTACGCCGTCCTGGACGGTGATGCTGACGTCTTCCTTGCGGACTTCCGGCAGTTCGGCCTTGATGAGGTACTCGCCTTCGGTCTCGCTCACGTCCGCGAGCGGTGCCCACTCGCTGGCCTGCGGCGACTGCGCGGCCTGCCGCGGCAAGCGGCGCATCGTTTCGGCGAAAAAACGGTCGAACAGGTCGTCCACGTCTCGGAACGGTTCCCATTTGATGACACGCATGGTTGCATACTCCTGCCCGGGATTGCCCACTGCAATCCCACGTGCCGCTTTAGTTGTGCGCTGCGGGCGGCGTTTCAAGGGGGGAGGGCGCCGCCAGTCGTTTGCCGAAACCCGTCACCAACCGGAAATGAAAGCGGCGCGACCGGTTGCCCGATCGCGCCGCTGTTCGAGTCTTCGAAGCGCGGGTTACGGCTTCTTGACGTACACCTTGCACCAGCCCTTCGCGGCGACCGGCCGGCCGCCAAAGATGTTGCACGCCACTTCGGCGTCGCCGGGCTTGGCTGTCGGTGCCTGCAGGCAGTTGCTGCACATCTGGCCCGGCTTGTGGTTCGGGTTGGCCTTGGCGTCGACCTTCGTCGAATCAACGACGTAGCCGAGCGACTTGGCCTGCGGCTCGTTCGGGTCGACCTTGGCGCCCGCCGCAGTTGCGGTTCGGCCCAGCAGCGCAGACACCGGCACAGCCGCTACGCCCAGGAGCGCACCCTTCAGCAGCGTGCGACGCGGAAACTTCTGTTCGGACATTTGGATACTTCTCCTCGAGAGGGGACAATCGACCAACCGCGGGAATTCTACGCAGCCTGAATCCAGCTTGTGTATTCGACCGCGTTTCCAGGTGGAGGTTTCGTCCTAGACTCGCAGATAGTTGCAAACATTATTGAGAATTACTCGCAATTGAACGACCGTGCCATGGGTTCTGCCCCGGCCGTCAAGCTTCGAGAGCCCTGATGTCCGATCCCCGCCGCAATCGCTTCAAGACTTACGCCGGTGTGCTGGTGAGCGTGCTGCTCGCCGCGCTTGCCGGGTGGGTACTGTGGCGCACGTTCCAGCGCATCAGGTTTGCGGACGTCCTCGCGCAGATGGAGGCGGTGCCCGCGTCGACGCTCGCAC
Source organism: Pseudomonadota bacterium (assembly GCA_026398785.1). Classification (GTDB taxonomy): domain Bacteria; phylum Pseudomonadota; class Gammaproteobacteria; order Steroidobacterales; family Steroidobacteraceae; genus RPQJ01. The sequence continues at coordinate 6,224 of JAPLSF010000085.1, forward strand.
TCGCCGGCCTGTGTGCCGCCGGTGCGTTCACGGTACTCGCGCTCTACGAAGTCGCGGTGGTGCGTTACGTGAAGCAGGCGGTCGGGCGCGCCAAGCCGATGCTCACGGCCTACATTGCGTTCCCGCTGGGACACGCCGTCGGTCAGGCGATGCTGAGCGGAGGCGCGTTGCGTTATCGCATGTACACGCCGGCCGGCTTTTCGGCGACGGACGTCGGCGCCACCGTGCTGCTCGCGAACATGCCGTATGCGCTCGGCTTCGGGCTGCTGCTCGACATCTCGCTGGTCTTTGCGGCAGAGATGCTCGAACCGATGTTCCGCATTTCGAGCGGCTGGCTGCGCGTGCTCGGCCTCATCGGCCTCTGCAAGGATGCGGCCTACGTGCTGCTGATCCTGTTGCGCAAGCGGCCGGTGCAGCTCGGCGGCTGGTCGGTCAACCTGCCCACGCCTGCGATGACGGCACTGCAGCTCTGCGTCGGACTCGCCGATATTTTCCTCGTCTCGACGGTGCTCTACCTGCTGCTGCCGGCGTCACTGGGCATTCCGTACCTCGCGTTCCTCGGCGCCTATCTTGCGAGCATTCTCGCGGGCGTACTGAGCCACGTACCGGCGGGGCTCGGCGTGCTCGAGTCGGTGCTGCTGCTGCTGTTGCCCGACGTTCCGCCCGAGCAGTTGCTCGCGGCCGTGCTGATGTACCGGGTGATCTACGAGATCATTCCGGTGCTGCTCGCGCTGGCGCTCTGGGGCATCTTCGAAGGCTTTTCGCGCGACGGCGTGCTGTTGCGCGTGTTCGGCCGTCAGGGGCGGGCCATGCGCGCCGAGAGTCCGACCATCGACAGCAGCGAGTGAGCGAGGCTGCGGCCGCTCTCGAATGCGGCTTCGACGCGCGGCGCGATGCACCAGTCGCCGCAGGCGCCCGCGCTCATTTCTTCATCGACCAGGCACGACAGGCCGAGCGGCTGCTCCACCAGCGCCTGACGCCAGCGATGCGCGTCCTGATGCACGGGCGTGGGCAGCTTGCAACCGAGTTTGTCCTCGAACGCCTGCAGCAACAGGCGCGCGGCTTCCGTCGCATCGAGTTCGATGTGCTCGCGCGACCATCCGGATGAGGCGTGTAACACCCAGCATTGCGGCGTGTGCGGACGGCCAGGCTTGCTCGAGTTGCACGCCGCCCAGACGATCGGCCCCTTGGTCCAGCGCCGCGCATCGGCGCCTGCGTCGATCGGCGGATCGAAAGCGAACATGCCCGTCCAGCACGGTGCCATCCGCACGTCGGCGATGTGCTTGAACGAGCGGCCATGCGGTACCAGCAGTGAATGTGCATGCGGTGCCGGCACCGCGACCGCCACGGCGCGAAAGGTCACGTTCTGCCGGCCAAAGTCTGTCTGCAGTTGCCAGCCGCGCTGGCTCGGGATCAGTTCGTGGACCGCGATGCCGCCATGGATCTCGATGTTGCGCGCGAGCGGTCGCACCAGCGCGCTCATGCCCGGCTGGCCAATCCACCAGTCTTCGATCGGTGCGGGCCACGCGCGGTCGTCTTCCATGATGCGCGGACGCCAGGCATCGAGCTTGCCGGCTCGCAACGCGGTTTCCGCGTAACGGCTGAAAGGGTGGCTGCGCGTCGTGATGAACTGCGCGCCGTGATCGAACGCGAGTGACCCGATTCGACGCGTGGCGAGACGTCCACCCAGGCCGCGTGAGCGCTCGAATACCGTGACCCTGGCATCGGCCCGCGCGAGTTCGTGGGCGCAGGCCAGCCCTGCCATGCCGGCACCGATCACCGCAAACCGCACGTCATCCATCGTTCGGGTTTCCTCTGGCGTCGCGACCCGAGCCTGCGCCGACACAGCGCCACCCGATCGGCCCAGAATGGTGCCCGCAGGGGGGCAGGGTCAAGGCCGATGGTTGCTCAAGTGAGGCAGGCCTACAATTCGCGCGCAACCTTCCGGCCGCACACCACACCAAAGGCAGACCTGCCATGAGCCGCACCGCAGCTGCGATGCTTCGCGAAGCCCTCGAAAACGTCGGCGTGAAATACACGTTCGGTATCCCCGGGGTGCACAACACCGAGATCTACGACGAACTAGCGCAGTCGAGTTTGATCACCCCGGTGCTGGTGACGCACGAGGGCGGGGCCGCGTTCATGGCGGACGCCGTGAGCCGCAGTGGAACGAGCCTCGGCACGCTCGTCATCGTGCCGGCGGCGGGCGTTACGCACGCGGCGAGCGGAATCGGCGAAGCCTTTCTCGATGGCATTCCGATGCTGGTGATTGCGGGAGGCGTACGGCGCGACACGGGTCGCAAGTACCAGCTGCACGACATGGACCAGCACGCGCTGCTGAAGCCCATCACCAAGGGCACCTGGCTGGTCGAGAAGCACGCTGACGTGATTGCCACGATCTACGAGGCGGTGCGTGTCGCGACCAGTGGCGAACCCGGGCCGGTGTTCGTCGAAATTCCCGTGCACCTGCAATTGCTCACGGGTGATGAAGGCCCAGCCGTTGCAGCGCCGGCGAGGGCGGCGGCTCCCGTCCGCTGCACTCTGCAGCACGTTGCGGCTGCCGCGGAATTGCTACGCAACGCCAGGTCGCCCACGCTCTTCGTCGGCTGGGGCGCGGTCGACGCCACGCCCGAAGTCGCGTTGCTGGCTGAGAGACTCGGCGCGCCGGTTTCGACCACGCTGCAGGGTGTGAGCTCGTTTCCGGCAAACCATCCGCTGCACGCCGGCTTCTGCCTCGGTCGCGCTGCCGTGCCCGCGGTCGAAAAATCATTCGCCGGAACCGACTGCATGCTGGCCGTGGGCACGCGCTTCGGTGAAATCGCAACGGGCAGCTATGGCTGGACGCCGCCGGCCAGTCTGATCCACGTCGACATCAACCCTGCAGTGTTCAGCGCCAACTACCCCGCGGCCGTTGCGCTCGAAGGCGATGCGAAGGCGGTGCTGCAACTGTTGCTGCAGGCGCTGGGTGAGACACCCGTTGCCGCTGCTCACGCACGCCGCTTGCAGGTCGAGGGCACGCTCCGCGAACATAAGGCCGCGTATCTCGAGGAATGGTTGCGCCACGACACGCAAGGCCGCGTGAGTCCCGCGCGGTTCTTTGCCAGCCTGCGCCGGCAGTTGCCAGACGATGCGACCGTCGTGCTTGACGACGGCAACCACACATTTCTGGCCGCCGAACTGCTGCCGATCCATCGTTCGCGCGGGTTGATCTCGCCGACCGACTTCAACTGCATGGGTTACTGCGTGCCGGCGACCATTGGCGCCAAGCTCGCGCGACCGGACTCGCCCGTGGTCGGCATCGTCGGCGACGGAGCTTTCCGCATGACCGCGATGGAGTTGGCGACTGCGACTGCGCAGGAACTCGGGCTGGTCGTGTTCGTGTTCAACGACGGCGAGCTGGCGCAGATCGCACAAGCCCAGGAGATTCCCTATAACCGCAAGACCTGCACCGTGCTCGGTCTGCTCGACATCGCCGGCGTCGCCCAGGCGACGGGTGCGAAATTCCTGCGTATCGGCAGCGACGGCGACATCGACGCAATGATTCGCGATGCGCTGGCCTGCGCCAGTCGTGAGCGCAAGCCGGTGCTCGTCGACGTGGTCGTGGATTACTCGAAGCACACTCGCTTTACGCAAGGCATCGTCAAGACCAACCTCGAGCGCTTCGATTTCGCGACGAAGGCGCGACTCGTCGGTCGCGCCTTGTGGCGGCGGCTCAGCGGCTGATCGCTCCGGAAGTTGGCCTCAGTCGATGAGGTCGCCAGGGGTCGGCGGCAGCCGCGGCATCTGCTGGGTCGGGAACGGTCCCGAGAGGGTCTCCAGGAACGCCACGATGTCGGCCACCTGCGCGTCGCTGAGCGACTGGTTCAGCTGCGTGCTCGCCATGATGCGGACGGCCTCGCCGATCGTGTGGACCTGGCCGTTATGGAAGTACGGAGCCGTGTACACCAGGTTTCGCAGGCCGGGGACCCGCCAGACGTTCTTGTCCGCGTCGTCCTTGGTCGCACTTGCGCGTCCGGTGTCGCTCAGAAAATCGTACTTCGTGACGTACGGGCTGTCCGGGAAGGTCGGGAACTTCATGAAGAACCCCGTGCCGACCGGCAGCGGCGGGCCGCTGAACGTCGGGCCCTGGTGGCAACTGGTGCACCCGACGTCGGCGAAAGTGTTGAGGCCGCGGACCTGCTGCTCCGTCAGCGCCTGCGCGTCGCCCTTGGCGTACTTGTCGTACGCGCTGTTCGGCGTGATCAGCGTGCGCTCATAGGCGGCAATGGCCTTGGCCACGTTGTCCATCGTGACCACCTCACCCGCGCCGAACGCTTTTTCGAAATAGGGCTTGTAGCCGGGGATGTTGCGCACGCGGCCGATAACCGCATCGAGATTCGGCATTCCCATTTCGATTGCGTTTGCCGGCGGCCCCTTCGCCTGGTCCTCGAGCGTCGCCGCGCGGCCGTCCCAGAACTGGCTGGACAGGAACGCAGCATTCCACACGCTGGGCGCGTTGCGACCGCCGACATGACCGTGCACCCCGATCGACGTCGGCCGGTGGTCGTCACCGCCTTCCATGACGTTGTGGCAGGAGAAGCACGACACGTTGCCGCTCGACGACAGGCGTGGGTCGAAGTACAGCATCTTGCCGAGTTCGACCTTGTCGGCAGTCGTCGGATTGTCCGCGGGTGCCGGGGCTACGTCTGGCAAGGCCTGCCAGGGGCCGCTTGCTGCGGCCGCAGGCGTCGCGGCGAACAGTGTCGAAACCAGAATGATAGCGGTGATCGTAACGAGGCGCATGGCATTGCACTCATGGAACGGACAGGATGCCAATACGCTAAGACAGCTGAGGTCGCCCCGTAAGTCGGAAAAATACCGAACTCCGCCCCGCCATCCAATCGACGATCAAAGCGCGATCGGCAGGATCGTCGTTTCCTTGATCACGGTGACCGTCACCGACGAATTGATCGACTGCACGTAGGGGAGCTTCGACAGGTGATCGAGGTAGAAGGCTTCGTAGGCCTTGATGTCGCGCGTGACGACCCGCAGCATGAAGTCCCACTCGCCCATCGTGGTGTAGCAGTCGAGCACTTCTGGTCGCTCGCGGATCGCCTCCGAAAACGCGGCGATGGCATCGCGGCCCTGCGTCGAGAGCTTAACGTGGGCGAAGATAGTGACGTCGAGGCCGAGCGCGGCGCGGTCCAGCAACGCCACGCGTCCCTTGATGACGCCTGCCTGCTCGAGGCTCTGAATGCGGCGCCAGCAGGTCGTGGTGGACAGTCCCGTGCGCGAGGCAACTTCAGCGACCGAGAGGGCGCCTTCGCGTTGCACCAGGTCCAGAATCCGCCGATCGACTTTGTCCAAACGAGAAGACAATGCCTCTTCCATTAAGGTGGGCTCCCTGAAACATTCATTTCGCATTGCTGCACCGCAATGCAACAATTTCCGCACCCCGGCGTAACGGCCAGTAATCTACCGCGACAACCGTTCCAACGCATCGGTAATAAGCGAGGAAGCGATGGCCCGCCGCTCACGCCTGCACATTCCGCAACACCATTCGCGTCCGGGTGAAGAACCGGATTTCAGCTACCTGGAAACGTCGCCGGCCGGTGCCGTGCCACGCCCCGACGTGAATGCCCGGGTTCGCGACATCGGCAGCCTGTCGATCGACCTCGTGCGCGTGCTCGACGACAGCCACGTCGCGGTCGGGCCGTGGAACCCGCACCTCGAGGTGCCGGACCTGCAGATCGGCCTGCGCCACATGCTGCTCACGCGCATCTTCGACGAACGCATGCAGCGCGCGCAGCGCCAGGGCAAGACGTCGTTCTACATGCGCTGCCTCGGCGAGGAAGCGGTATCGGTCGCGCAGGGCATGGCACTGCGGCCGAAGGACATGCTGTTCCCGGCCTATCGCAACCAGGGTCTCTACGTGGTCCGCGGGCGACCGCTGGTCGATCTGATGTGCCAGCTGCTATCGAATACGCGTGATATGTGCAAAGGCCGGCAGCTGCCGGTGATGTACCACTGGGCGGAGGGCCGCATCTTCTCGATCTCCGGCAACCTGACGACGCAGTTCCCGCAGGCCGTGGGCTGGGCCATGGCCGCGGCGATCAAGGGCGAGGACGACATCGCAGTGTCGTGGATCGGCGAAGGTTCGAGCGCCGAAGCCGACTTCCACCACGCGATGCTGTTCGCCTCCGTCTACATGGCGCCGGTGATCCTCAACATCGTCAACAACCAGTGGGCGATCTCGACGTTCCAGGGTTTCGCGGGCGGCGAACAGCGTTCGTTCGCGGCGCGCGGCCCGGGCTATGGCATGGCCGGCATCCGTGTCGACGGCAACGATTTCCTGGCCGTGCATGCCGTGACGCAGTGGGCGGCGGAGCGCGCGCGCACCGGCGCAGGTCCGACGTTGATCGAGCACGTCACCTATCGCGGGGCGGCGCACTCCACTAGCGATGATCCTGCGCGCTACCGGCCCAAGGACGATTACGAGAAATGGCCGCTCGGCGACCCGGTGCTGCGACTCAAGAATCACCTGATCGCGCTTGGCGAATGGTCCGAAGAACGCCACCAGGCGCTGGCACAGGAACTGGAAGTACACGTGACCGAAAGCTGGAAGGAAGCCGTGCAGTACGGAACGCTCACGGACGGACCGCGCCTCAATCGCGACCTCATGTTCCAGGACGTGTTCAAGGAGATGCCGGAGCAGTTGCGCAAGCAGCGCGAGCAGCTGCGCGCCGAGCAGGGAGTCTGACATGCCACAGATGAACATGATCCAGGCGCTCAACTCCGCCATGGACATCATGCTGGCGCGTGACCCGAACGTGGTCATGCTGGGCGAGGACATCGGTTATTTCGGCGGCGTGTTCCGCGTCACCGACGGGCTGCAGCGCAAGTACGGCGAACACCGCGTGCTGGATACACCGATCGCCGAAGGCGCGATCGTCGGCGCCGCCATCGGCATGGGTGTGAACGGTCTGCGCCCAGTGGCGGAAGTACAGTTCGCGGATTACATCTATCCCGCGTGTGACCAGATATTCTCGGAGCTTGCGCGCTTGCGCTATCGCAGTGCCGGCGACTTCTGGGCGCCCGTCACGATCCGTACTCCCTGCGGCGGCGGCATTCGCGGTGGGCAGACGCACTCACAGAGTCCGGAAGGCATCTTCACGCACGTCTGCGGCATCAAGGTAGTCATGCCCTCGACGCCGTACGATGCAAAGGGCCTGCTGATCGCGTCGATCGAGGACGACGACCCGGTCGTGTTCTTCGAGCCGAAGCGGCTGTACAACGGCCCGTTCGACGGCGATGTGAACAAGCCGGCTGTGCCGTGGAGCACGCATCCGAAGGGTGAAGTCCCCGACGGTTACTACACCGTGCCGATCGGCAAGGCCGAGATCGTGCGCAAAGGCAGCGCGGTCACGATGGTTGCGTACGGCACGATGATCTATGTGTGCGAAGCGGCGGCCAGGGCCCTCGGCATCGATGCGGAGATCATCGACGTGCGTTCGATGGTACCGCTCGACACCGACACGATCTGCACGTCGGTCAAGAAGACCGGCCGTTGCCTGATCGCGCACGAAGCGACGCGCTTCTCTGGTTTCGGCGCAGAGTTGTCCGCGACGATCCAGGAAGAGTGCTTCTGGGACCTCGAGGCGCCGATCGGCCGCGTCGCTGGCTGGGACACGCCGTATCCGCACGCGTTCGAATGGGAGTACTTCCCCGGTCCGCTGCGCGTGGCTGCGGCCCTGCAGGCCGTGATGGAGGCCGCATGACACGTTACGTCTTCAAGATGCCGGATCTCGGCGAAGGCACCGTCGAAGCCGAAGTCGTCGCGTGGCACATCAAGGTCGGCGACATGGTGCTGGAAGACCAGGTCATGGTCGAGGTCATGACCGACAAGGCGGCGGTGGAAGTGCCGGCGCCCGTCAGCGGCAAGGTCGTGACGATCAATGGGCAGCCGGGTGACATGGTGCGCGTGGGCTCGGAGCTGATCGTGTTCGAGACCGCAGCGGCCGATGATGATGACGTCGCTCCTGCGCCTTCCGTCGCTGCCCCCGCTCCTGCTCACGTGGGAGAGGTGAAGAAGCCAGAGCCCTCCCCCGCACTGCGTGCGACCACTCCCGTTCACGTGGCAGAGGTGAGGAGCGAAGTGGGAGAGGTGAGCGGACGCGTAAAGGCCTCGCCGGCCACGCGGCGCAAGGCACGCGAGGCGGGAATCGACCTGCGGCAGGTCCCAGGCTCCGGTCCGAGCGGCCGCATCATGCCGAAGGACTTCGATGCCGTTATGAGCGGTGCCGCGCCCACGGGCAACAACGGTGGCTCGGCGGCCGCGCCGTCGCTGCTGCGACAGCGCACCGGCACCGACGAAGTCAAGGTCATCGGCGTGCGTCGCGTCATCGCGCAACGCATGACGGATGCGGCGCGGACGATCCCGCACTTCTCGTACGTCGAGGAAGTCGACGTCACCGAACTCGAGTCGCTGCGCGCGCACCTGAACTCGAAGGCGCCGAAGGGCACGCCGGCTCTCACGTACCTGCCATTCCTTGCAGCTGCGCTCGCGCGCGTGCTCGAAGAGTTTCCCCAGTGCAACGCGCATTACGACGCCGAGCGCAACGTACTGATCCGGCATCGCCCGGTGCACCTGGGCGTGGCGACGCAGACAGCCGACGGCCTCAAGGTGCCGGTCGTGCGCCATGCCGAAGCCCGCACGCTCTGGGAGCTGTCGGACGAAATCCGCCGCGTCTCCGAGGCAGCCAAGGGCGGCAAGGCCTCGCGCGAGGAACTGAGCGGCTCGACGATCACGATCACCAGCCTTGGCAGGATGGGCGGCATCGTTTCGACGCCGATCATCAACGCGCCCGAGATGGGCATCATTGGCGTCAACAAGGCGATCGACCGTCCGGTCGTCCTCGACGGTGCCATCGCCATTCGCCGCATCATGAATCTTTCATCATCGTTCGATCACCGCTTTGTGGATGGCTACGACGCCGCGGCCATGATCCTGGCGCTCAAGGACCTGCTCGAGCACCCGGCGACGATCTTCATCCCCCGCTAGAATCACACCTAAACTGCGCAGACCCGTCCCGAGAACATTCCCATGACCACGACTCCCCAGGCGCGCCCGGCTTTCGGCACCGTCCTCGCCGACCAGATGAGCATCGCCACCTACGCCAACGGTGCGTGGGGCGCGGACAAGCTCGTGCCGGTCGCCCCGATCCCCATGCACCCGTCTGCGCACGTGCTGCACTACGCCAGCACCTGCTTCGAAGGCTTCAAGGCCTATCGCTACGCGGACGACAGCATCCACGTCTTCCGCATGGACCGGCACGTGGCGCGCCTGCGCCAGAGCGCGCAGCTGCTGATGCTGCCGGTGCCGGACGAGGCGCAGCTCGAGCGCATGATCCTGCAGACGATCGATCGCAATCGTGCACAGGTGCCGGAGCCTCCGGGCGCGCTGTACATGCGGCCGGTGCTGTTCGGCACGATGCCCAACATCGGTGCTGCGTCGCAGCCTTCGAACGAGGCCACGCTGATCGTGCTGGCGAGCCCCGTATGGGATTACTTCGCGGGCGGCATGAAGCCCCTGCGCATCTATGTCGAGGACCAGAAGCACCGCACTGCGGAGCATCTCGGCATGGTGAAAACCGGTGGCAACTACGCCGCGGCCATGGGCCCGACGCTCGCGGCCAAGGCAAAGTACCAGATCGACCAGGTGCTGTTCTGTCCGGAAGGCTCCGTGCAGGAAACCGGCGCCGCGAACTTCCTGCTGATCCGCGCAGGTCACATCCTGACGCGCAGCCTCGATTCGACCTTCCTGCACGGCGTGACGCGCGATTCGCTGCTGACCATGGCGAAGCAGATGGGGTTCAAGGTCGAGGAGCGCGTGTTCGACGTTGCCGAGATGATGGAGTGGGTCAAGACCGGTGAAGCCGCGCTTTCCGGCACGGCGGCCGTGCTCGCGGGTGTCGGTACGCTCGTGCGCAGCGATGGCACTGAATTGAAGGTGGGCGGTACGGGCGACGTGGGCCCGGTGACGCAGAAGCTGCGCGCCGCGCTGGTCGCGATCCAGAACGGCACCGCACTCGACACCTTTGGCTGGACCCGCAAGGTCTGAAGCCGTTACGGCGATCAGTCCGTCAGCAGCAGCGAGCCGCCGGCCGACCCACGCGCAAACACCGCGCCACACACGGCAAACACCGCGCCGAGTGCGATGGAGAACGTCAGCGTCGCACTCATGCCCGCGCCGACGAGGCCGAACGATTGCAGCAATCCCGGCGCGACAGCATCGAGACCGACGATGACGCCGCCGACGACAGAGCCCAATGCCGCCGCATTCAGCACCGTTCGCCAGCTGAGGCCGCGACCCAGGTTCTGCAGCAGCCACGCGTGCTCGCGTTCCGCTGCGGCGAGCGCTGCCGTACGATCCGGCACCTGCGTGAGTTCCGCAATCTGTTCCCGCAAGCGAGCGTCGAAGTCCGGCGACAACGCGGGGCGTGGCAAGGCATCGGCGAGCGCTGCATCGAGTTCGCCAAGCGCCGAGGCGTACGCGCGGCAGCGGGCGCAGTGCGCCATGTGGTGTTGCACGGCGCCGGCGCGGCCGGCTTCCAGCGAGCCCTCATGCAGTTCGACGAGGTCGAACTCGTAGTCGGCACAGGGCCCGAGCGTCAGGGCGAAGTGATCGGTATTCATGCGGCCTGCACCTCTTCGGGCTGGGCAAGTTCCATCAGGCGCTTGCGGGCCCGGAACAGAAGATTCTTGACCGTCCCGAGCGGCATGCCGAGCGCCTCGGCGACGGCATCGTAGGAACGGTCTTCGAGATAAAACAGTCGCACCGCCTGCTGCTGGTTGGCGGGCAGCATCTCCAGCAGCCGCAGCAGGTTGTCGCGTTCGGGGTCGTCCGCCGGTCCCGTCGCAATGCTCGTGGCCGCGTGTTGCGCCTCGGTCGAGTCCGGGTCGTCGAACGAAACGGTCGGTCGGCGCTTGCGCAGCTCCATCAGGCAGGTGTTCCTGGTAATGGCGTAGATCCAGGTGCCCAGTGCCGCCCGGCCATCGAAACCCGGCAGGGCCTTCCAGACGCGGACGAGCGTTTCCTGCGCCGCGTCTTCCGCTGCCGCCCGGTCCTTGAGGATCGAAAAGGCGAGCCGAAACACACGGTTACGGAATTCCGGCACGATCAGGTCGAAGGCGCGGGCATGCCTGCCTGCCGCCAGATGACCTTCGATTGCCGCGTCCATGGGCCTTTATATGCCTCCGGGAGCCGGAAGGTTGCAAGCAAAGGCCGCTGCAACCTTTCTCCGGGGCGATGCATATAACCATCAACAGCCCAGGAGGCACGTCCATGAACGAAGAAGTGGTTGCAGTTTTCATCCCGATCGTCGCGATCGTCATGTCGCTTGGGATTCCCATCATTTACCAGATCCTCGATTACCGGCGCCGTCGCGACGTCGTCGAGGCGCACCACAAGGAGCGCATGGCCGCCATCGAGCGCGGCATGGAACTGCCGGCGTTGCCGGACGCGTATTATGGCCCGCTGGATCGCAACAAGCGTCCGCGCCATCTGCTCACCGGCATGGTCTGGCTGTTCATCGGCATCGCGCTGTTCCTGGCGCTCGGCGCCGTGGCAGGTGAGGACGTGCGGTTCTTCGGCCTGATTCCCGCCGGGGTTGGCCTCGCATTCCTGATCTACTACTTCATCGAAGGCAAGCACGAGGCCGCGGCCTTCAGGGCCAAGGAAGCCGCTCGCGACGCGGCCGCCTGACTCCGCGGGCCGCAGGGATGCGAAGATGCCTGCATCTTCCATCCTCGCCCGGAGTTCTTCATGTCGCGGCCGGTCCGGTCCTCGCCCCGAGCGCAGCTCGTCACTGCCTCGGTCGTTCCCGCCTTGAGCGCGATCGCACTGCTGGCCTTTGCCCCGGCGGCTTGCGCCCTCGACGACACCATGGGCGTCGTCACCCAGAAAGCCAGGGTGGAGTTGACGGTCGTCACGAGTGGGCTCGAGCACCCCTGGGGCATCGCCTTTCTCCCGGACGGTCGAGCGCTGGTCACCGAACGTCCCGGCCGGCTGCGTGTACTCGACCGCAACGGCAAGGCCGGCGAGCCACTCACCGGCGTGCCGGCGGTGGACGCGGTCGGGCAGGGCGGCCTGCTCGACGTTGCGCTCGATCCTGATTTCGCGCGCAACCAGCGCATCTATCTTTCGTACGCGGAACCCCGCGGCGGGGGAACGAATGGCACGAGCGTCGTCCGCGCGAAGCTCGGGGCCAGCGGGCTCGGCGACGTCACCGTCATTTTTCGACAGCAGCCGGCGATGGCCAGCAGGCACCACTTCGGCTCGCGCCTCGTGTTTGGTCGCGACGGCAACCTGTTCGTGACGCTGGGAGACCGCAACTCCGGGCGCGACAAGGTGCAGCTGCTCGACAATCACATCGGCAAGGTCGTGCGCATCGACCGCGATGGCAAGGCACCGGCGGACAACCCGTACCTCAAGCAGGCGGGCGCACTGCCGGAAATATGGTCCGTCGGGCATCGCAACGTCCAGGGCGCGGCGCTCGATCCTGCGACCGGCGATCTCTGGACGGACGAACACGGCCCGAAAGGCGGCGACGAACTCAACCGCACGCTCGGTGGCCGCAACTACGGCTGGCCGCTCGTCACGTACGGGATGGAGTATTCAGGCAAGCCGATCAGCGATCGCACCGCAGCGCCAGGATTGGAATCGCCTGTGCATTACTGGGTACCTTCGATCGCGACGAGTGGACTCGCGTTCTATACGGGGGCAGCGATCCCGGAGTGGTACGGCAACGTGTTCGTGGGCGGGTTGAAGGTGGGCGAACTGGCGCGACTCGAGCTGCGCGACGGTAAGGTCGTGAGCGAGGAACGACTGTTCGTCGAGGCGCTCGGGAAGCGGATTCGCACCGTCGTGAACGGGCCGGATGGCGCGTTGTACCTGCTTACCGACGAGGAAGACGGGCAGCTGATCCGGGTGACGGCGGCGAAGTAAGTCCCTAGGCCCGTCGCCGCCCGACCTGTAAGTAAGTCCCTAGGCCCGTCGCCGCCCGACCTGTAGTATTCGCGCGGGGGCCTGTAGCACAGCGGTTAGTGCAGGGGACTCATCGAAAGGTGCCTCCGCGGAGTAATCCACGGAGTGGACGGGATGAATTCAGGGAAACCTAATGGCGAAGGCGCCGATGGCAATCCTGAGCCAAGCCGGCGGTACACCGCCGGAAGGTGCAGAGACTACCTGAGGGCTGCAGTGCCCTTGATAACAGGTTCAGCTTCCCGCACCCGACCGGCATTAGGCCGAGGGTGAAGAGATAGTCCACGCCCGAAGGAAACTTCGGGGCCACGTGAATCCCTTGGTCCTGGGTTCGAATCCCAGCGGGCCCACCACGATTTCATCCGTGAAGCTGCGCGCGGCAATGAGGATTGAATGCAGTGCCGAGCTGCAGGACTATGACGCCATGACTGCCCGACTCCGAAAGCCATCGCTGCGCCACTCCGGCTGGCCAAGCACCGGATGAGTTCCTCGCCCCGCATCGGTTGGCTTTTCGCCTACGACTGGGATCGAGGAGCGATGCAGCGCCTCGGCGCGCCCGGTGGCACGGTGCGCTGCGATCATGCCGGCTTCGACCTGTTCTCGTTCCCGAGCAATCTCAGGTTGCCGCGATTCGACCTCGAGTGCTTCGCGGCGCGGCAGGCGGAGCGCGGGCGGCGGCGCGGTTGGCGCGCTGTGCTGTCCCATCATGAGCAATTCGGCACCCTCGCCGCGGCGCTGGTGGCCGAGCGGCTCGGGCTGCCTGGCGCGACGCCGGAAAGCATCCTCGCCGCGCAGCACAAGCTGCACGCGCGACGCGTACTGGCGCAGGTTGCGCCCGCTGCCAACCTGCATTTCACTGGCCTGGACAAGGGCGAAGACGCGCCCGTTCCCGGGGACCTCGGCTACCCCGTGTTCGTAAAGCCGGTGAAAGGCGCGTTTTCGGTGCTCGCACGCCGCATCGAGGAGCCTGATCAGCTGCGCGCGCATACGCGCTTCGGCTGGCCCGAGCGCTGGCTCATCCGCCAGCTGGTCGAGCCCTTCGAGCGCGTGTGCCGTGCCCGGCTGCCGCAGGCGGGCAGCGCGTACCGGATGCTGCTCGAAGAGCCGGTGGCACCGCAGACCGCGCAGTTCAACCTCGACGGCTGGGTGCAGGACGGCCGCGTGCACGCACTGGGCGTGGTGGACGCCGTCATGTACCCCGGCACCCAGGCCTTCATGCGCTGGGAACACCCGAGCCGGCTCGCCGCGGAGGTGCAGCGGCGCGCACTCGAGGTGGCGCAGCGCTTTCTCGGCGCCATCGGTTACGCGCACGGGTTCTTCAACCTGGAATTCTTCTACGACGATCGCGACGACCGCCTCCGCGTGATCGAGTGCAATCCCCGGCTGGCTTCGCAGTTTTCCGACCTGTATGAGCGCGTGCATGGCGTGGACGCCCACGCCATGGCGCTGGCGCTGGCACTAGGCGCGGATCCGCAGTCGCTGCCGCTCCGCCGGCCCACCGCCGGGGCGGCCGCCAGCCTCGTATACCGGGCCTTCGATGCGAGTGGTGTCGTGCCGTCGGCACCGACCGCGCCGCAGCGCGAGGCCCTGGCCCGCGGATTTCCAGATGCACTCTTGCTCAGTTTTTCCAAGAGGGGGCGCTCGCTCGCCCGCGACTTCCACTGGACCGGCAGCCACCGCTACGGGATCGTGCACCTGGGCGGGCGCGACCGCGAGCACCTGCGCCAGCGCTGTGAGGATGCCAGCGCGCTGCTCGGCTGGCCGGCGCCCTACCTCGACCATGGCCCGCTGCCAGCGCGCGTGCACGCCGCGACGCCAGGCTTCTCCTCGCTCGGCGCGCCGGCGGCCGAGGCATCCACGGCATGAGCAGGGCGCCGTCACGGCAGGGTCCTGCGACCTTGCCCGACGCGGAGGTCCGTGCTCGCTCGGTGCTGAAGTACCGGCAACGGGCCGCGGGCTATGACGCCACCTGCGGTCCGACCTGGCCGATCCGCGAGCGTACGGTGGCCGCGCTGCGGCTGCAGCCCGGGCAGCGCGTGCTCGATGTCGGTTGCGGCACCGGCCTCAGCCTGGCCCTGCTGCGCGACGCGGTCGGCGAGACCGGCTTGGTCTTCGGCTTCGACCAGAGTCCCGAGATGCAGGCGCGCGCGCGCGCGCGTGTCGCCGCGGCCGGGTGGAGCAACGTGCTGCTGTTCGAGACACCCGCGCAGGCGCTGCGCCTGCCGGAACCGGTCGATGCGCTGTTCTTCCACTACACGCACGACATCCTGCGCTCGGCGTCCGCGGTGAGCGCGGTGCTGGCTTGCGCGCGTGCGGGTGCCGCGGTGGCGATCGCCGGCATCAAGTACTTCCCGTGGTGGCTCGCGCCGCTGAATCCCTGGGTCCATCTCAAGAACCGCGGCTACAACGGGGCGCCGGGCGAGCTGCGCACGCCGTGGGACCGCATTGCGCCTCAGCTGCTGGATTGGCACATCACGCCGGTGCAGTTCGGCATGGGTTACATCGGCGTCGGGCGGGTAGCGGAACGCGGCGCGGCGGCGCCGGATGCGGACGCCGGGCCATGACGGCCGGTCGCCGAACTGCGGCAGCGCTGCTCGCGCTGGTGTTCCTCAATGGCATCCTGAGCTTTCGCAACTGGTGGCCCACGCCGGGCATCGTGCCCGATGCGCGGCTGGCGCCCGGCTTCGTCTGGCTGTGGTTGCTCCTGCTGCTCGCGGTCGCGTGGCGCGGCGCATTGCCACGGCGCGCTGCTGGCCTGTTGGCCGCCGTCTATTCGCTGCTCGTCCTGCTGCGCTACGCCGACGTAACCGCACCTGCCTTGTTTGGACGCGCCGTCAATCTGTATTGGGACGTGCCACGGATCCCGCGCTTCCTGTGGGTCGCGGTGCAAGGGGGCGCGTGGTGGCAGGCACTCGTTGCGTTGACGGCGTTGGTGCTGCTCGGGTGGGGACTGCATCGCCTGTTGCGCGTGTCCATCGAGGTTGTCGCGCGCGAGGCGGTGCCCTATGCGTTGCGCGCGCGCTGGACCTGGCTGGCGACGGTCGCTGCGCTCGGGCTCGTGCTGGCAAACTACGCCGGCGTGCGTGCCACCTGGCCGCTGGTGTCAAAGCCAGTGCTGCCGACCTATTGGCACCAGCTCGACCTGCTGGCTTCGGCCGCTTCCACGCAGCGGCTGGCCCTTGCGCTGCCGCCGACCTCAGTCGTGGACGGTGCGATGGCGAGCGCGAACGGCCGCGCGCTCGAGGCATTGCAGGGGCGCGATGTTTACCTCGTGTTCCTGGAGTCGGTCGGCGCTGTCGTTTACGACAATGCGCGTGCTGTCCGCATGCTCGGGCCGGCTCGAGCGCGTCTGGCCGAGGACATTGCGGCTGCCGGATTGCACGTGGTGTCTGCCTTCGTGCGTTCGCCGACGATCGGCGGTGGATCGGACCTCGCGCACGTGTCGTTGCTCTCCGGTATTGATCTCTCGGATCCACGGCGACACGACCTGCTGCTGACCACGACGCGTCCGTCGCTGATCAGCGTCTTTCGCTCGCACGGCTACCAGACTTTCGGCCTGTACTCATCAGTGTCCTGGGACTGGCCGGAACGCGCCTGGTACGGGTACGACGTCTACGTCGACGGGCGCACCCTCGACTACCGCGGGCCGTCACTCGGCAACTGGTGGAAAATCCCGGACCAGTTCGCCTTTGCCCGCTTCGAGCAGTTGTATCCCCGTCCACCTTCGGCGCCGCCGCGCTTCGTGTTTGCGGGGACGATCAACACTCACGTGCCGTTCGGCCCGGTGCCGCCCTACCAGCCGGACTGGCAACGCGTGCTGGGCGAGCGGCCCTTCGATGAAGCCGACGCGGCGCGTGCGCTGGCGGTGCCCGTCGATTGGCTCGACATGCTGCCGGCCTATCTGCGGTTGGTCGAGTACACCTACCGCTGGATCGGTGGTTACCTGCGCCAGCCGCCAGCGCGCGACACGGTGTACGTGCTGCTGGGGGACCACCAGCCGACCGCCAATGTCAGTGGCGAGGGCGCGTCCTGGGATGTCCCGGTGCACATCATTTCCTCCGATCCGGAGCTGCTGGCGCGCTTCACCGCGCAGGGCTTCGCCGCCGGGCTGGAGCCTCCGCGCACACCGCTCGGCGACATGCACGAGCTGACTGCGATGTTGCTGCAGGCCTTCGGACCGGTTGCTCCGCCCTGATGCGCGGCGCGCCGTATCCGAAGTGGACCCACCCTCCAATCCAATTCCAGGAAATTTCATGTCCTTCGACCCGCAAGCGACCACCGCCGCCTACATCGACTCACTCGGCGCGGACGCGCTGGCGAAGGCTGCGGCCTACACCGCTGGTAATCACTGGCTGCTGCTATGGAACCTGCTGGTGACGGCCGTCATCACGTGGATCGTCGTGCGCACCGGCCTGCTCGATCGCATCAATGCGAAGCTGGCCAGGCGTGGACTCAACGTGAAGGCCTGGGTCGTAGCCGCCGTTTATATCGTGGTGTCGGGCCTGATCTCGTTGCCCTGGACGATCTACACCGACTGGTGGCGCGAGCGCGGCTACGGCCGCACCAGCCAGCCGCTGGTCGATTACCTGGGCCAGGGCGTGCTTTCGCTTCTGATCGCCGCCGTGTTCGTCGCGCTGTTTTTCGTCGGCGTTTACTCGCTGATCCGTCGGGCTGGACGGTTCTGGTGGGTGTGGTCGGGCGGCCTGACGGCGTTTGCGCTGTCGCTGTTCCTGCTCGCGGGCCCCGTGTTCATCGAGCCGCTGTTCAACGACTACAAACCCGTGCCCGCGGGTGCAGTGCGCGATGCACTGGTCGTGATGGCGCAGCAGGCCGGCGTCCCGGAAAACCGCATCTTCGTCTACGACGGTTCACGCCAGTCGAATAACTTCACCGCCAACGTCTCAGGTCTTGCAGGCTCGGCACGCATCGCGATTTCCGATATTGCGTTCAAGGGTGCATCGCTCGACGAAGTGCAGGCAGTGACGGGCCACGAGATGGGTCACTACGTGCTCGGCCACGTGTGGCGGACCGTGCTCCTGCTGTCCGCGCTCGCGATCGTGTTCTTCTTTCTCGCGGACCGCCTGTTCCCGCGGGTTGCGCGTGCCTTTGGCAGCGCGGCGTCGATCAGCGATCCCACGGGTCTGCCCGTGCTGTTGTTCATGGTCTCGCTGTTCCTGCTGCTGGTGCAGCCGATCGTCAACGGCCAGATCCGCAAGGGCGAAAACGAGGCCGATCAGTATTCGCTCGAGACAGTAAACCTGCCGGATGCACTTGCGTCGGCGCTGGTGAAGACGGCGGAGTACCGCAACCCGCGGCCAGGCAGACTGGAGGAGGTGCTGTTCTACACGCACCCTTCGGTCGAGCGGCGAGTGCGACGCGCCATGGACTGGAGGGCAAGCCATCCCGCGCCCTGAGATCGCTGGCAGCGGGCTGCGCCGCGGCTAGGTGTCGCGTCGGGTCTGCAGGATCTCGAGCATCCGCGTGCGCGCGCTACTGGAGTGTATGAGCAGCACCAGCGCATCGCCGGGGCGCGCCCAGTCGAGCGCCAACAGCGCCGCATCGACTTCCGACGGACAGATCGGCACAGCGGCGAGCGGCATGCCGGTTCTCAGCAGCGCGTTCTGGATGATCGCGGGCACCTCGCCCTGCTGTCGCCCGCGCAGGTGGCCTTCGTCTTCTTTCACCACGATCAGGTCGGGACCGAATTCGGTCGCAACGAGGGCAAGTTCCTCGATGTCGGCATTGAGCCGGTTGCCCGCGTGGCCGAGCAGCATGCCGATGCGCCCGTCCGGTGCGCGCAGTTGCTGCGCCACGTGCATCACGCCGCGCAAGCCGTCCGGATTGTGGGCGTAATCGAGGATGATCTTCACGCCGCCGATGTCGAAGCGCATGAGTCGCCCCGCGTTGTCGGCGAGGTCGCGACCGAATGCTGTAAACACCTGCGCGATGACCGCCGGCGGCACGCCGAGTTTGGTCGCGACGAGCGCCGCGCCCGCGAGATTCTCGACGTTGTAGGTCGCGGTTGCAGCGACCGTCAGCGGCATGGCGTTGATGGCGCCCAGGTCGTGTTCGCGGTTGCCTGACGACAGCCACAAGTGTCCCGCGCGCACACCGCACGTGACTCCCTCCAGGACGCGATGCTGCACGAGTGCCGGATGATCGTAATTGCGCGAAAACCAGCCGAGAGTTGGTTGCCAGCCCAGCCGTTGCTGGAGCACGTCACTCTTGGCGCAGAGCAGGGCGTCATCGGCATTCAGCACCAGCAGCCCGTCGCGGTCGAGCAGGTGGGTGATGCTGAGCTTCACGTCCGCGAGGCCGTCGAGGTCGTCGATGCCGTATTCGCCGAAGTGATCGGGACTGATGTTGGTGACGATGGCCACATCCGCACGATCTGCTGCGAGCCCGCGGCGCAGGATGCCACCCCGTGCTGTTTCGAGGACGGCTGCTTCCACGCTCGTGTTGCGCAGCACGAGGCGAGTTCCTGCCGGACCCGAGTAATCTCCCGACGCCACCAGCTTGCGGTCGATGACGACGCCGTCCGTGCAATTGAAGCCGTCACGCCAGCCATGGGCCCGGGCGCAGGCGGCGACGAGTCGCACCGTGGTGGTCTTGCCATTCGAGCCGGTGATGGCCGCGATCGGGATGGCGTGCAGCGAAGCCCACGGCACAGTGTCGGTGGCAGGGAGCGCATCGAGGGAGAAGCTCTGGCTGCCCTTGCCTGAGCCAAGCGTCAGTGTCGCTTCGTCGAGCAGGTGACCGACGCGACGCGCACTCGCGGCCTCGATCAGCGTGACGACGTCGGGACGCCGTTCACTCGCTGCGCGCACTGCGAGCCTGGCCAGTGCGGCGTGTTCCTCCAGCACCGGCGGAATCACGTCGGCCGGATCGCTGGCGTCCTCGAGGTAATCCGCGAGCAGGTCGACCGTGACGTTGGCCCAGCGGACCGGATCGCGCTCGAATACCGTCGCGCACAGTGCCCACTCATTGAGTTCGGTCGCGGTGAAGAGCTGGTCGACGGGTGCTTGCAGCGCAAGGGACGCCCCCGTGGCGTGCCGGCGTGCAACGATGGCGGGTGCGGGCGGCGAACCCGGTGCGGTCCGGTCCCAGCCAAGGTGTCGACGCGCACGTTCGACGCGCGCGTGCCAGCCGCACAACAGCGCATCGTCGATTGCGACGCCGACCGTTTCCAGCACTGCGCCGGTGCCAGCAAAGAACAGGTTCCCCCCCATCAGGCGACGGGAATCGTCGAGGGGCAGGGTGTGCCCGGCGTTCAGTCTTCCGTCTCCGGGGCGATCCACACGCCGCGCTCGTCACGGATCACGCCGGGCATGAGTTGCTCGGTGAGTTCGCCGGCTTCGTGCGTGCCGACGACGTCCATGGGTTCCGCGGGAGCGGGCCGCGGCGCCGGCTTGCGCACAGCCTCGCTCGTCGTGCGGGTCAGGTCCTGGATGTCAGGCATTGGCGCCGGGCTGTCGACCGCCATGAAGCCGCCGATACCGGAGACTTCGCCCGCGCCCGGCGTGGCTTCGCCCGCCATGGTCAGCGCTGAACCCGGGGCCGGCGACGTGGCGGAACGAAACTTGGTGATCTGCTTCCACGACCGGATCAGCGCATCGGCGAAGATCAGCAGCAGGTCGCCGGGCTGGCCCATGGCGAGCGCGGCGTCGATCGCTTCCTGTTCGTCGGGAATGATCGAGATCGCCGAGGCCGGCACGCCACGCGACTGCAGGTGTACGGCCTGCAGCTTCGGCACTTCGTCCGGAGCGCGATCGCGCAGGCTGTCGTCGCGCCGGCAGATGTAGTGGTCGAAGCGGCCAGCCACCGCGTCCGCGATCGCACGCAGGTCTTCGTCGCGACGATCGCCCGGGCCCGCCAGCACTACGATGCGACGCCCGGTGACGTCGAGCCGCTGTGCGAGGTCGGCCATCGCGGCGACCGCGTGCGCGTTGTGACCGTAGTCGAACAGCACCTTGAACGGGTGCTCGTTGAACACGTTCATGCGGCCCGGCGCCTGGAAGAAGGTCGAGTCGAACGTGCGCAGGCCGTGACGGATCGCATCGAGCTTGATGCCGAGCGAATACGCCATTGCCGCTGCGAACATCGCGTTCTGCACATTGTGCATCGCGCGGCCTTCGAGCGTCGCGGGAATCAAGTGGGTCCACACCAGCGGAATGTGACTGCTGCGGTCGTACAGCGTGATCATCTGGCCGTTGACGCCGGCCTCGAGCGCGCAGGCGCGGCCGCCCGCGCGTATGTGCTCACGCACCAGCCCGTGCTGCGGGTTCACCGTGACGTAGCAGATGCTCTTGGCTTCGGTGTAGCCCGACATCCTGAGCACGAGCGGATCGTCGGCGTTCAGCACCGCACAATCCTTCGCCACTTCGATCACGACGCGCTTCACTTCGGCAAGCTGATCGAGGGTATCGATGCCCTTGAGGCCAAGGTGATCCGACTGCACGTTGAGCACGGCGCCGACGTTCACGTCGGGCACGCCCATGCCGGCGCGCAGCAGGCCGCCACGCGCGGTTTCGAGTATCGCAATGTCGATCTGCGGGTCGGCGAGCACCATGCGTGCGGACACCGGGCCGGTCATGTCGCCCTGCACCGTGCGCTGTCCGTTGATGTAGACGCCGTCGGTCGTGGTGAGTCCGGGCGTGTAGCCCGCCATCTTGGCGATGTGCGAGAGCATGCGCGCCGTGGTCGTCTTGCCGTTGGTGCCGGTCAGCGCCGCGATCGGCACCCGCGTCGGCGAGCCCGTGGGGAACAGCATGTCGATGACGGGGCCCGCGGCGTCACGCGGGGTACCTTCACTCGGCGCCACGTGCATACGGAACCCGGGAGCTGCGTTCACTTCGCAGATGCCGCCACCGATCTTGCGATAGCTCTCGGTGATGTCCGTCGAAAGAAAGTCGACGCCGCCGACGTCGAGGCCCACGGCCTGTACGGCGCGCACCGCCATTTCGCGATTGTCCGGATGGATGACGTCGGTGACGTCCGTCGCAGTCCCGCCCGTCGACAGGTTTGCCGTGGAGCGCAGGTAGACGACCTGGCCCGGCACCGGAATCGACTCCGGCGTCATGTCGACTTTTTCCAGCATCTTGAGCGCCTGCGCATCGAGCTCGAGGCGCGTCAGCACCTTTTCGTGGCCGACGCCGCGGCGCGGATCCTGGTTCACGACCTCGATCAGTTCGACGATGTTCTTGACGCCGTCGCCGACGACGTGACCCGGCGTGCGGCGCGTGGCCGCGATGAGTTCGCCGTTCACCACCAGCAGGCGGTGGTCATCGCCTTCGAGGTACGTCTCGACGATCACCGACCGGGAATGTTCCTTCGCGACGCGGAAGCCCTGCACGACTTCGTCTTCCGTCGCGAGCTTGATCGAAATGCCACGGCCGTGATTGCCGTTGTACGGCTTGGTGACAACGGGGTAGCCGATGCGCCGCGCGGCGCGGGCCGCTTGGCCTTCGGTCTGCACCAGTTCCTGCTGCGGCACGGGCAGGCCCAGTGTCGCGAGGATCTTGTTGGTCTCTTCCTTGTCGCTCGCGAGTTCGACCGCGATGTGCGACGTGCGACCGGTGACGGTCGCCTGGATGCGCTGCTGGTACCGGCCGTGGCCCAATTGCACGAGGGACTGGTCATTCAGGCGCAGCCAGGGGATGCCGCGTGCTTCGGCCGCGCGTACCAGCGACGCCGTCGACGGGCCGAGCGCACGCCGTTGCGCAAAGCGAATGAATTCGTCGCGTGCCTCGGGCCAGTTCCAGCCTTCGGGCACGCTGCCTGCGGGGCGGATCGCGTCGGGCAGCAGCGAGCAGAGCAGCCGGAGCGCGAGTTCGCCGGCAGCGATGCCTTCGTCGCGTTGCGCGTATTCGTAGACGACTGTGTAGACGCCCGGCGCGCCGGCGCTGCGCGTCTTGCCGAAGGTGACGCTCTCACCCGCGATATTCTGCAGTTCGATCGCGACGTGTTCGAGTACGTGGCCGAGCCAGGTGCCTTCGTCTTCGCGCATGCGGCGGAAAAAGCCGCCCGGCTCGCGATACGAGCAGCCGTGTTCAGCGAGCCCGGGGAGCGCGGCCGCGAGCCCGTCGAGGAAGGCGTTGCCGAGCCGGACCGTCGGCCAGTGCTCGAGTTCGCCCAGGTCCAGTTCGAGCCGGATGACGGGGAAATGTGCGTAAAGCGAAGGCCCGACGTAAACGGACCGATCCAGGATGCGCATTCCCGGCTTCCTCCCTGTCTATGAAACCTTATTCTTTCGGAACGATGAGCGACCCAGCCTGCGCCAGCCGCGTGTGCAGGTTGAAAGTCGCGCCGGCGACGAGGATGTGCAGCTTGAGGTCCAGCAGGCACACCGGTTGCCCTTCGTTCACCGCATCCATCGACGAGAACGAGACGTCGCTTGCGTCGACGATCGTCACGCCGCCGCTGCCTTCCACCTCGACGGTTTCGTCTGGTCCGATGAAAGCCGCTGTGTCTTCGTCGAGGCCGATGCCGACGGCGAACGGGTTGTAAGCCAGTGCCGTGAGCAGGCGGCCGAGCCGGTCGCGCTGACGGAAGTGCTGGTCGATGATGAAGCGGTTGGTGAGGCCGAGGCCCGGCGCGAGCCGCACGCTGCCCGAGATCACCGAGGAGCCTTCGTCGCCGAATGCGATCATGTGCTCGCTCAGGATGCTGGCACCCGCGCTGGTGCCGCCGACGGTCACGCCGTTGGCATTGCGCAGGCGGATGAGCTTGGCGACGGGCGTGCCGCCGAGCAGCGTCGAAATTCGCAGCTGGTTGCCACCCGTAAAGAAGACACCGGTCGCTGCTTCGAGCCGTTGCAGGCGGCCAGGCTCATGGCAATCGCGGCGCGTATCGAAGTCCATCGACGTGACGCGGGCGGCGCCGAGGTCGCGGAACAGTTTTTCGTAGCGTGGCCCGGTCTCGGTGAGCCGGCTTGCGGTCGGGATCACGACGATGTCGGCGTCACGGCCACCCGACACGTTCACGAACCGTTCGAGTATATGACGGTCGTTCTCTTTGTTCTCGGCGCCGCCGATCGGGATGATCCAGCCGCGGGTTCCGCCTTCGGGGACGATGCTCGGCAACGTGCTGCTCCTAGCGATTCTCGAATGTTCCCCGCCGGACGGGCTGGCCGTCCCGGACGTGGATTTCCCCACGAATGATGACCGTATGCGCGCCGCCTGTCGCGTCCAATGCAACGAAATCGGCATCGGCGCCCGACTCGACCCGGCCCTTGCCGGCGAGGCGCAGCAGGCGGGCCGGATTGGCGGTGAAAGCGGGCAGGGCGGTCTGGAGCGGCATTCCGCCCTCCACCAAAGCACGCAGCGTCTCGAGCAGGGCGCCGGAGTGGCCGACGTCCATGCTGCTGACGTGGCCCTCGGCGTCGAAGCAGGGCAGGCAGCCGCCGGCATCGGAACTGATCGTGACCCGGTCCGCCGCGGCCCCGCTCGCCAGGTAGCGCTGCAGGCCTTCCGCTGCGCTCCACGCGTCATCGCCATCCTCGACCGGGAAGGCGGTCAGGTCGATAAAGCAACCGTTCTCGGCCAGTGTGACGGCCTCGTTAAACAGTGCCTTGCGGCGGTTGACGTGGGTTGGGTTGAACACGCGCGCCGGGATTTCGCTCTCGTGCAACGCACGACGCACGAAATCAAGGCCACGAGGACCATCGCCGAGGTGCAGGTGCAGCACGCCGGCTTTGCCAGTCATCAGGCCCGACACATGGGCATCGGCGGCGAGCCGGAGAATTTCGTCGAAGGTCGGTTGGCTCGAGCGATGGTCGCTGATCGCGAGTTCGCCGATGCCGAGCAGCGGCTCGAGCAGCACCAGGTCTCCTCGCACGCTGCCCGTGAGGGTTGCGAGGGGGACGTGATAGCCGCCGGCGTAGCCGAACGCATTGAGACCTTCTTCGCGCAGCGCATAGATCTGTGCGAGCAGGTCGCGCGGTCCGCGCGTCACGTCGTCCGTGCCCAGGAGTCCGACCACGGTCGTGACGCCGGCGAGCGTGTAGCGCGTCAGCGGCACCGCGGGGACGCGCGTCTTGAAGCCTGCTTCGCCGCCGCCGCCCGTGACGTGCACGTGGCCGTCGATGAGGCCGGGGATCAGTCGCAGTCCTGCGACGTCGATTGCGGTCGCGCCTGCGGCGAGCGCGGCTGGCAGCGCAGGGAGATCCTTGCCTGGACCCATCCAGAGCACCGTGCCGCCGCCGATCAGGAGGGACTGCAGGCCCAGTGGGCGCGGTGCGTAGACGTCGGCGTTACGGAGTAGCAGCACGTTGCACAGGTTACCAGACACCGCAGCGCAGTCAGTGACCGCTGGAAACCCGCGGATGGGAGCAGGGGCACCTGTTGCCGGGTGCCCCTTGGGATCACTTCTTCTTCGCAGCGGCCTTTTTCCTGGCCGGTGCCTTCTTCTTGGCTGCTTTCTTCGTCGCCTCTGCCTTCGAGGACTTGCGGATATCCGCCGAGTGCGCGCGCTTGTAGGTCTGGATGTCCTTGAACGTGCCGTCTGCTGCGCGCACTGCGTAGAGCTTGGTGCCCTTCGAGCTGCGCAGCGTCGTGCGACGGATCGTCTTCTTCTTCGCTGCCTTCTTCTTCGCTGCCATGGTCTTGAATCCTTGTGTTCTCGAGTCAGTAAGTCGGGTTCGTCGGTGCGCAACGTAACCGTGACGCGTGTGCAGGTCAATGAGCACAGTGTCCACCGCACTGGTTCCTGCCTGTGGGCAGGTCGATTGCCGCGCGGCGCCAACCGCACGCTTGCTAGACTCGCCGCATCGTTCGCCGGGGACCCGTGCCTTTGAACAAGCTGCCGCAACTCTTTGCCAACAACCGCCGCTGGGCCGCGGCTACGGAGCAACGTCATCCGGGCTTCTTCGGTGAACTCTCGTCACAGCAGTCGCCGCGTTATCTCTGGATCGGCTGCTCCGACAGTCGCGTGCCCGCCAACGAGATCGTGGGTCTCGCGCCGGGCGAGCTGTTCGTGCACCGCAACGTCGCGAACCTCGTTTTCCACAACGATTTCAGCTGTCTCTCCGTGCTGCAGTACGCGATCGACGTGCTCGGCATCGAGCACGTCATCGTCTGCGGGCACTACGACTGTGGCGGCGTGAGCGCGGCTTACGAGCAGCGGCCGCTGGGTCTCGTCGACAACTGGCTGCTGCCGATCCGCGACATCGCCCGTGCGTACGCACCGCAGCTGGCGGAATTGCCGACGGACCTCGAACGCGCCGATCGACTGTGCGAACTGAACGTGCTGTTCCAGGCCAACCGCGTGTGCCGCACGACGATCGTGCAGCAGGCCTGGGAGCAAGGGCGGTCGCTCACCGTGCACGCCTGGGTCTATCGACTCAACGACGGTCTGCTGCGCGACCTCGGTTTCTGCGCCATCGACCTCACGACCGCCGATGCCGACTTTGAACGCACAGCCGGAGCCGGTACGATCGGACGATAGCAAGATATCAGCCCAGCCCGCGTGACCCTCAACCTCAACCTGTTCTCGACGCCGTGACCCGGCACGTCGCGCCTACGGGCGGGGCGGCGACGATGACGCCGGCGCGGCGACTCAAGAACATCCTCGGCGGCTCGGCCGGCAACTTCGTCGAGTGGTTCGACTGGTTCGCGTACTCGGCCTTCGCCATCTATTTCTCGCGTGCGTTCTTCCCGGCAGGCGACCAGACAGCGCAGTTGCTCGGCGCGGCGGCGATCTTTGCCGTCGGCTTCATCGCGCGGCCCGTAGGCGCGCTGCTGTTCGGCATGTATGCCGACCGTGCTGGTCGCCGTACTGCGCTCACACTGTCCGTGGCGCTGATGTGCGGCGGTTCGTTGATGATCGCGCTGATTCCGACCGGGCTCGGCGTGCTGTCACCGGCGTTGCTGCTCGTCGCGCGCCTGCTGCAGGGCCTGTCGGTGGGCGGCGAGTACGGTGCGTCTGCGACGTATATCAGTGAGATGGCGGAACGCACCCAGCGCGGCTTCTGGTCGGGCTTTCTCTACGTCACGCTGACGGGTGGACAGCTGGCCGCGTTGTTGTTGCAAGTCCTGCTGCAGCGTTTGCTCACGGAGCAGCAGCTCTACGACTGGGGTTGGCGCATTCCGTTCGCAGTCGGTGCGGTCCTCGCGATCGTCGTGTGGTGGATCCGCCGGGGTATCCACGAGACCCGCTCGTTCACGCACGCGTCCGTGCCCGAGCGGGAGCGTGGCCGCGCGTGGGCGCTCTTCGCGCAGTACCCGAAGGAAACCCTCACCGTCATGGCGCTCACGGCCGCCGGTGGACTCGGCTTCTACACTTACACGGCGTACATGCAGAAGTTGCTGATCAACAGCGCCGGCTTCTCGAAGCCCGTGGCGTCGCAGGTCATGACGCTGCTGCTCACGACGTTCCTGTTCCTGCCGCCGCTCGCCGGCTGGCTCGCCGACCGGGTCGGGCATCGACGCACGCTGCTCGCGTCGTATGCAGGACTTGCGCTCGTCAGCGTGCCGATCCTCAGCGCGATCTCGACGTCGACGAATCCAGTGGCTGCCTATTTCCTCGGGCTCATACCGCTGCTGTTGCTCTCGGGGTATTGCGGGCTCAGCGCGATCTTCAAGGCCGAGCTTTACCCGGTGCACGTGCGCGCGCTGGGCGTTGCAGTGCCCTATGCGATCGCCCAGGCGATCTTCGGCGGCAACGCGGAGACGGCTGCGCTGTACCTGAAGCAGATCGGGCACGAGATGGCGGGTTGATCAGCCGTCTGCACTGAACTGGAATACGTCGTCGACTGGCCGCTTGAACACCCGAGCCTGCTTGAATGCCAGTTCCAGCGAGGGCGCGTATTTCTCGGCCTCGATCGCAATGATGGTCTGCCGCGTCGCGCCGACGCGTTCCCCCAGCTCCGCCTGCGTCATGACCGCGGCCTCGCGCAGGCGACGCACGTTGTTGGTCACGCGCCCGCGCCCGACCGTCACCGGCGGTACTGCCAGAGCACGACCGCCTGCTTGACCGCCTCGGCCAGGAAAAGCGTCGTCAGCAACGCAAAGATCAACGCCGTTGTGGAGCCGAGGTCCGGGAGCGGCACGCTCGGAGTACGGTCAGCGAACAAGCCGCGGGCGAGCAGGTGGACAACCAGCACGTTGATCGCGATCACCACCACGTAGCCTTCCCAGCGATCTCCCATTGCGTCGATCACGCGGTCGCGCTCGTCCTTGACCTGGCCCGCCGGATTCTTCGCGGCCATCACCGCCGGCACGATCGCTGCGACGATCCACAGCACGATCATCTCGATGTAGGTTTCGAGCGCCATGCCCGCTGGCAGTTCGACGATGCGGCCATCGTCGGTAAAGCGCATGGCGAGGAACAGCCAGATCAGCACTGTTGCACCGATCGACCACCAGGCTGCCTTTTCATGTTCTGACATCGCGCGACTCCTGCATTTCATGTTAAACATGTTTAACATGCAGGTGCACGAATGTAAAGGATGTTTTACATCGCATCCGGCGGGGCGAGGCTCCTGCACCAAAGAAAAACCCCCTGCCACGAGAGTGGAGGGGGTTTTCGGAAACCCTCACCCGGCGCTGACGCGCCCACCTCTCCCGCTGTGGCGGGAAAGGTGAGGGAGGTCAATCCTCGAGGAAGCTCCGCAGCTGCTCGCTGCGGCTCGGATGCCGCAGCTTCCGCAGTGCCTTCGCCTCGATCTGCCGGATGCGCTCGCGGGTGACGTCGAACTGCTTGCCCACTTCTTCGAGCGTGTGGTCCGTCGTCATGTCGATGCCGAAGCGCATGCGCAGCACCTTGGCTTCGCGCGGAGTCAGGCCGGCCAGC